>NZ_JADNQM010000109.1:0-932 GCF_046269425.1 Amycolatopsis sp. cmx-11-12
TAGTATGGGATAATATTATAGGATTTCGGTTTTATTGTGTTGGTTTTCGGGATCGGAGTAATGATTAATAGGGACAGTCGGGGGTATTCGTATTTTATAGTCAGAGGTGAAATTTTTGGATTTATGAAAGACGAATAATTGCGAAAGTATTTGTTAAGGATGTTTTTATTAATTAAGAACGAAAGTTGGGGGTTCGAAGACGATCAGATATCGTTTTAGTTTTAATTATAAACGATGCTGATCAGGGATCGGCGGATGTTGTTTTTAGGATTCCGCCGGTATTTTATGAGAAATTAAAGTTTTTGGGTTCCGGGGGGAGTATGGTCGTAAGGTTGAAATTTAAAGGAATTGACGGAAGGGTATTATCAGGCGTGGAGTTTGCGGTTTAATTTGATTTAATACGGGGAAATTTATCAGGTTCAGATATAGTAAGGATTGACAGACTGAGAGTTTTTTTTTGATTTTATGGGTGGTGGTGTATGGTCGTTTTTAGTTGGTGGAGCGATTTGTTTGGTTAATTTCGTTAACGAACGAGATTTCAGTCTGTTAATTAGTTATGCGGAGTTATTTTTCCGTAGTTAGTTTTTTAGAGGGATTATGGTCGTTTAGGTTACGGAAGTTTGAGGTAATAACAGGTCTGTGATGTTTTTAGATGTTCGGGGTCGTACGCGCGTTATACTGATGTATTTAACGAGTATATAGTTTTGGTCGACAGGTCCGGGTAATTTTGTGAAATTTTATCGTGATGGGGATAGATTATTGTAATTGTTGGTTTTTAACGAGGGATGTTTAGTAAGCGCGAGTTATCAGTTCGCGTTGATTACGTTTCTGTTTTTTGTATATACCGTCCGTCGTTTTTATCGATTGAATGGTCCGGTGAAGTGTTCGGATCGCGGCGACGGAGGCGGTTCGTCGTTTTCGACGTTGCGAGA
>NZ_JADNQM010000110.1:0-810 GCF_046269425.1 Amycolatopsis sp. cmx-11-12
CTTCCCGACGACATCCGGTTCCAGATCTTGTACAGGTTTCTCTTCTCATCCCGCGCAAAATCCGCCAGCGACTGCCGATCAACTCCGGCAGCACCCTTGTTGGCCCTCACCTTCAGATACGCTTCCCATACCAGCGTTCTCGGAATATCAAACGCCTTACCCGACAAACCTGATGTGACGATCTGACTCATCCCAACCTGTGGTTGATCAACGATATTCACATCTGACAACCCGGCCCCTTCGCTCCACACCCATTACAGGCACTTCATCGCTACTACGAGCCGGTCCGCCTCCCTGCCCGACGACCGGTACTCAACGCCTCTCGCAGCTCTTCACTGCTTGACACTCTCCCTCTCGTGGCCGACCACAACCAGCCGACCACTGTTTCCGGGCGAGGGATTCTCTCGTTCCATGCCGAAGCCTGGTTCCGGGCTCGCGCCGCCTATATGCCGGACACCGCCAGGCCAATAAACAGGCACCCGCCTGGCTTATCCCGGGAAATCCACCAATCCCCGGTTTTGATGTCATCTCATGCATTACGACACGTCATCGACGGTTCACTGTCGTTCGCCTTCCCGGACCACACCTGCCACCTCATTGTGCGACTTTTCCCTGACGCTCACCACCACACCTCATTCAATGCAGCAGCACAGGGCGGTTTGACACCATCCCCTGCAGAACGATGCCGAAGGACCTACCTTCATCTCCGACACAGCATTGCTTTCAAGCGACTCTGGCTTCTACATCAGAACCTCTCAATCGCATTCGAGACACACGATGGAAAGAACAGACCAGCACTAGATTCCGCAG
>NZ_JADNQM010000111.1:0-794 GCF_046269425.1 Amycolatopsis sp. cmx-11-12
GTGCGGCCACCTGCATTTCCCCGGACTCGTTCCCATGCGTGCACCAGAAACGCCGGATCATACATAAGATTGTACAGATCGCTGAACACGCGACCCGGATCCCGGGTCGCCCACAAGTGCAGTTTGGCTTGCATCCGCCGTACTCGCGCCCAGGCTTCATCGAAGTCCGGCCACAACTCACCGGAATTCACCGGTGTCTCCATACCCTTGCAATCCCTTCCTGCGAACTACACTGCCGCCCTTCCCCATGTGAACGGCTTTCCCGTCCTCGGAGTACTACGACGGCTCCGCCCCGCACTATGCCGTCAGCCGACGACGGGCCTGCCCTTCTCATCCACCGGATATGGATGAGGATGGGGCGACATAATACGGTTCCCACGTTCACTGCCAACCATTCGACAGAGTAGGCATCCACCTTTGCCCCTGCGACATCGCCATGGCTACGCCGCATACCTTCACCATGGCCTCCCTATCCACCCCGAACCCAGGAATCAGGAGTGCCCATCCGACATGAGGGACGAGTCCGCATCGCGATCCGGCCCATATCCATCGAGTTTGAGCCGGCGCACGCCTTGAGGGGCTTTACAACAGTGGTTCCTCGCGTATACCTCTCAATCTCGCTCGCCGAACCCGAGCCATTCGACAGTGCTGGCCCGTCCCGGCTTTGTCAGGGCTGCTCCCGCTTCCCCAGCGTCTCCTGGTTCCGCTGCCCTCAGCTATCACCGCTATGATGCGACATAACAATGGTGCAGGTCTTTCACCTCCACATTGATTGACAGCGCCTCGTGGCGCAC
>NZ_JADNQM010000112.1:0-786 GCF_046269425.1 Amycolatopsis sp. cmx-11-12
GGTCGTTTTTTTTATAAGTAGATTCGTTATGTTTAGCGTGGTGGGATGTTTTGGATCGTTTGATCGTCGCGTTACGTTGGCGTATGAGTTGTTTTGGATTTGTGATTGTTTGGAGGTTTTTCGTTTTAGTGCGGTCGATTCTCGGCGTTAGTGTTTTTTTAGTTGTGTGGGTATCGTGTTCGCGTTTATGACGAGTGTTTGCGTGTTGTTATTCGTGTTACGGGAAGTTGTATTCGTTATCGGTTGTTTTCGTTGTGTTTATTTTTTGGGTGAGGTATTTCGGTTATAGAGTATTTGCGGCGTTATTTCGTGGTATTAGTTATATCGGTTGGTATTATTAAGGTTATTTCGTTTGTGTTTTTGGTTTCGGATGGAGTTAACGATATAGGGTGAGGTTGTTTCGGTGTTTTGATTTTTGAAAATTCGGTATTTTCGGAAAAACGATTATCGGTTCAGTTAACGTTTCGTGCTGAAGCTGGCGCCGGTTTGTCGAGGAGGACGTGTTATCTGGTTGATTCTGTTAGTAGTTATATGTTTGTTTTAAAGATTAAGTTATGTATGTGTAAGTATGAATTAATTCGAACTGTGAAACTGCGAATGGTTTATTAAATTAGTTATAGTTTGTTTGATGGTACGTGTTATTCGGATAATCGTAGTAATTTTAGAGTTAATACGTGTAATAAATTTCGATTTTCGGGAGGGGCGTATTTATTAGATAAAAGGTTGACGCGGGTTTTGTTCGTTGATTCGATGATTTATGATAATTCGACGGATCGTACGGTTATT
>NZ_JADNQM010000113.1:0-677 GCF_046269425.1 Amycolatopsis sp. cmx-11-12
CTCGGCGTGCCGACCGTGGCCGACCGGATCGCTCAGACGGTGGTGGCCATGACGTTGGAACCGTTGGTGGAACCCGTGTTCCACGATGATTCCTATGGTTACCGGCCGGGGCGGTCGGCGTTGGACGCGGTCGCGGTGTGCCGGGACCGGTGTTGGCGAAGTCAATGGGTGATCGATCTCGACATCCGGGGTTTCTTCGACAACGTGCCGCATGCTCCGATCCTGCGGGCGGTCGGGAAACACACGGATAAACCGTGGGTGCTGTTGTATGTACAGCGGTGGCTCACGGCACCGGTCCAGCGGGCTGACGGAACCCTGGAAGCCCGGGATCGGGGAACCCCGCAGGGCTCCGCGATCTCGCCCTTGTTGTCGAACTTGTTCATGCACTACGCATTCGATGATTGGCTAGCTCGGATGCAGCCGCTGGTCAGGTTCGAGCGGTACTGCGACGACGCGATCGTGCATTGTGTGACCGAGAAACAGGCTCACTATATCCTCAGGTCGATCAAGGAAAGGCTGGCACGACTCGGGCTGGAGTTGCATCCAGGGAAAACCAAGATCGTGCAGTGTGTTCAAGAGGGCAGAGACCGCGCGCAGTATGGTGTGGAGTTCACCTTCCTGGGATACACGTTCCGGCCCCGATACGCTCGACTGCGGGACGGTCGCTGGAAATCCGG
>NZ_JADNQM010000114.1:0-631 GCF_046269425.1 Amycolatopsis sp. cmx-11-12
AATTAAACTTAATATATTCCCAAATACATCCAACCCATTAAATCTCTACTATAATAACAATAAAACAATTACACAAACAAAAAAACCAAAAAACCACCAGAAAAACAAACACGTAATATAACGATTTCATCTCATTCGAAACTTCGTTAACCGAAATAAAATCAAAATATACAAAATACACACAAATCTAAACATTTCTGATCCGTTAACAAAACCACTCCCGCAGACTAAACATAATACGCATATAAAAACTATAAATATTAAATACCTTCTAAATTAACTCTAATACAAATAAAAAACTGTTAAAAATATACCCTAAAAACAATCATAAAAATAATAATATTCCATTTATATCCATAATTTATATTATATTCCTTAAATATCCATTAAAAACTACTTAAATTAATTTACAATTATATAAATTATATATAAAACTCTTTACTTATATAATTATTCTAAAATTATCCCTAATCGAAATTCATATAAAAACACACATAAATATTAAACTAACACATATATTAATTAATAACTATATTTCACAAATCATAAACATAAAAATATTAAACTAATAATATAAACACATATAAAAACATATACTAAAACTGACCCAACATAAAAAATAATTCTCTCT
>NZ_JADNQM010000115.1:0-602 GCF_046269425.1 Amycolatopsis sp. cmx-11-12
ACACTCAAAAACCTTTTCCAGACACAAACTAAAACTGAAAAATTCAATATATCCAAAACCTTTCTGAAATACAAACTAACAGAAAACGCAGCAGTAAAACCACATATAATCAAAATAATTAATTACACTCAGCGATTAAAAAAACTGAACTTCCCAATAAACAAAAAATTAACCACTGACTTCATTCTTTCATCTCTTCCGCCTAACTATAAAAACTTCATCTCGAACTACCATATACATAAAACGGAGAAAAATCTGAATAAACTGTATAACATACTAAAAACAACAGAAACTGACATTAAAAAAAATACTGATAACAGCCATATAACGGCAATACAGAACAAACCCAGCTTTAAAAAAAAAAACAATTCTTAAAAAAAAAAAAACAAAACTGAAACGTCCAAACCAAACCCACCGCCCAAAACTAAAACTGAACCTGCTCCAGATAAAAAATACTTTTACTGTCATAAACTTAATCACTGAAAAAAAAACTGCAAACAGTACCTAACTTCCTTAAAAAACGGCGGAAATAAAAATACTTCTACCTCAGATACGCTTATTATTTATATTATAAACAACATATTTCTCGCTAATACAGTTAT
>NZ_JADNQM010000116.1:0-594 GCF_046269425.1 Amycolatopsis sp. cmx-11-12
CGGAGGTATCTCCGGCGGCGCTGAGGCTGCCCGCGGAAGGAGTCACCGAAGCCGGAGTCGTCGACCTCGGCACGGACGGGGTCGCCATGGTCGCGGTGGCCAGCACGGTGAATTTCGCGCTCCGCACCCCAGGCGAGCAGGAGGCGCTGGTCGCGTCCTTCGGCCGATATCTGCACTCGATCTCCGCGCCGGTACAAGTGCTCATCCGAGCCGAACGGCTGGACCTGAGCCGGCAGATCAACGACCTGCGCGAAGCCGCACCCGGACTGCCGCATCCGATGCTCGAAACGGCAGCGCGGGAGCACGCGACCTATCTCGACCAGTTGCGCCGCTCCACTGACCTGCTGCGCCGCCAGGTTCTGCTGGTGCTCCGCGAGCCGGTCCGCGCGACCGGGCCGACCGACGGACTCGGCGGCGCGTCCCCGTTTGCCGCGCTGCGGGCTCGGCGCGCCCACAGCCGGGACGACGAGGTCACCGACACCGCGCGGCGCTCGGCGGAAACCCGGCTCGTGCGGCGGCTGGGTGAAGCGACAGAACTGCTCGCCCCCGCGGGGATCACGGTTACGCCACTGGACGCGGGCCAGGCCACCGCCG
>NZ_JADNQM010000117.1:0-592 GCF_046269425.1 Amycolatopsis sp. cmx-11-12
TACGCTGGGACCCGCGGCCACCAGCCGATCAGGGTTAGTCCACACAACCGACCATGATCAACTGGTGGCCGCACCTGTCTACGGGCAGCCCACCAGCGACATCACGAAGTCCGGCTGGAGTACTAGGAGTCACATAGCAGTGACTTGGAGGCGGTTGTGGTCGACCTCGCGGACCGGCAAGCCGAAATCACCGACATGGTCGGGTCCCGCTGGGGACCAATGCTCGACGAGGTCAGCAAGACAGTTGTCGAACGGGACGAGGCGCGACTCCCACCCCCCGCGGACCTGATGGACGCCCTCGCGACGGCCGGGCTTCATTGGCTGTCGCTATCCCCAGCGATCGGCGGGGCAGGAGTCGATGCCCTAACGTGGGGCATGGTGCTCGAGCAGATCGGCTACCGCTGCACCGATTCCGCCCTGCCGATGATCATCAACCACACCATCGACATCGCGCGGTTCATCCACGAATCCGGCCGCGACGACCTGATCGAGAAGTACGCCGAACCGATCGGGCGAGGAACCATCGGCGCGGCTATCGCCTACACCGAAGACGCCGACGCCTGGTCCTTCACCACCGTGCTCCGGCGCAAGG
>NZ_JADNQM010000118.1:0-588 GCF_046269425.1 Amycolatopsis sp. cmx-11-12
TATTTTTTTATTTCGTTGTTAATGGGTGAAGCTGATTGGATTAGTATCGAATGATAATAGTGGATTTGATAAGACTGGATATAATGATGAATTATTTATTTTTGTCAATGATGTGTATCAGGTTTTTTATGTGAAGGATATGTGTAGTAAATTTAAGAGAAATTCAGAAGAGATATGGGAGTTAAAGTGTTATATAGTTTTTTCAGGTAAAAGAAAAATCGTGGGAGTCGAGGATAAAACAGATTAATCAGATGATTATGATCAGTTTGATGGTATGTTTTTATTCGTCGTTGAAGTTGATTTAAGTATTTTGTTATTTAAAGAAGAGGTTTCGTATTTATGTCGCGATTATGATCAAGGAATTTTTATGAAGAAGAAATTTTATAATGTTGTATTGTAATGCGTTAAATGTATATGATTTTTGTGTATTAATTGATATAATTTGTAATTTATTTTATGTATGATTTTATGTGTTTTTAAATTTGTTAGGTGAAGATTTTTTAGATATATATGAATATTGTTAATTATATATTAATATGGATTTTTCTGCGTATTTAAATAATTTAATTGAATAATTTTTTGATTATA
>NZ_JADNQM010000011.1:0-233340 GCF_046269425.1 Amycolatopsis sp. cmx-11-12
CGGCCAGCCGCAGCACCGGCACCAGCCCCGCGCACGACACGAGACTTTCATCATCGAACCTCACCGACACCGATCCGGCAGTATGAGATGATCGCATCCAGCAGATGCCCTCTCGCTCAGTGGTTTTGTTCCGTCGCAAGAACAATCATCCCAAGCCAGAGGGCATTTGCGTACCCGGACACACCCCAAACACCCACGTCACACCGGTGGATCCAGGTTGAGTGTCCCAATTCCTTCATAGACGAGCAGGTGGGGTTCATTCAGCGATGGGTGACCGGATTCCAGCATCAATTTACGGCGCGAATTTCAGACGCACGACACTAGATACAGGAAGGGGTCCTTCACGTACTCGCGGCGCGAGAGCCGCAACAGGAGGGCTAGACGCGATCCTCAGGCAGGGTCGTCCGGCTTCGAGAGGTCCCGGATCAGCGAGACGATCTCCCGGCTCACCGGCCGCAGTACCCGCAGTCGCGACAGTCCCACCAGTCGCGCGATCAGTGGCACCGTCCGTTCCACCAGCACCCGGCTCCGCTTCTGCCCGCGCGACCGGTCGTGGACCCAGAACAGCACGACGCCCATCTGGTACAGCCACAGCAGGTCGGGCAGGTCGTCGCGCAGGTCCGGGTCGAGTTTGACGTCGGAGTCGGCGATGACGTCACGCATCAGGCTGACGGAGGCGTCCCGCGCGGGCGACGACTCCTCGCTGAACGGGCTCAGCGGCGAGTCCGGGTCGGCGGCGTTGACGAACAGTTGGGTGCCGAAGCGGTGGTACGGCTCGGCGACGTCGAGCCAGGTGAGCAGGACCGTCTTGAGCCGGGCGCTGAAGTCCCGCTCACCTTCGATCGCCTGGCGCACCGTCGTCAGGTGCGCGTTGGCTATCTCGTCGTAGAAACCCTGGATCAGCTGGTCTTTCGAGGCGAAGTAGTAGTAGGCGTTCCCGACCGACACGCCCGCTTCGCCCGCGATGGCCCGCATGGTCGTGCGGTCGTAGCCGTTCTCGGCGAACATCCGCAACGCGGTCGCCACGATCAGCGACCTGGTTTCCTCACTCTTCGCCACCATTGCACGTTATCCGGTCAGGGCGCCGGATGTGGAGCGGGCGCCGGGTAGCCGGGGTAGGGCGGCGGCATCGGCACGGGCCGTGCGGCGGCGTGGTTCAGGTGCTTGCGCCGGATTCCGTTGAACACCAGCACGTTCCCGACGTGCATCACGCCGAGCACGAGCGCCACGGTGCCGACCTTGACCGACAGCATCTCGAAGACGTCGCGAGCGTCGAGGACGGTGTCGTTGCTGGTCAGGAACAGGGTCACGAAACCCAGGCTGACCAGGTAGAACCCGACGACGAGCAGTTGGTTGACCGAATGTGCCAGTGCCTGCTTGTCCTGGAAGACATCCTCCAGGAACGTCTTGCCGTGTCTGCTCAGCGTACGGGCGACCAGCACGGTCAAGGGGACGGTGATGGCCAGGTAGAGCGCGTAGGCCACTACTACGGGTTGCATGGGGACCTCCTTTTGAACGTGTTCAAGAAGAACCGTAGCCCAGATTTTGAACACGTTCAAGAGATGCTGTTCACCTGAAGCTCACCCAGGCGGCCGCGCGGGGTGCGTAAGGTCGCATCGGAATCTGGGAGGTAAGACCGTGAAACGCATCGCCGCCGTGCTCACCTCGGGCGCCTTGCTCGCCGGGACGCTGCTGGCCGCCACCCCGGCGGAAGCCACCGTCGGACAGAACGTCCGCTTCGCGACGTACAACGCTTCGCTCAACCGCGGAGCCGCGGGCCAGCTGGTGACCGACCTGTCGCAGCCGGGCAACGCGCAGGCGAACGAGGTCGCCGAGGTGATCCAGCGCAACCGGCCGGACGTGCTGCTGATCAACGAGTTCGACTACGTGCCGGAGAACCGCGCCGCGAACCTGTTCCGCGAGAACTACCTGAAGCGCGGCCAGAACGGCGCCGCGCCGATCGACTACCCGTAC
Organism: Amycolatopsis sp. cmx-11-12; assembly: GCF_046269425.1. Lineage (NCBI taxonomy): Bacteria > Bacillati > Actinomycetota > Actinomycetes > Pseudonocardiales > Pseudonocardiaceae > Amycolatopsis > Amycolatopsis sp. cmx-11-12. The sequence continues at coordinate 1,975 of NZ_JADNQM010000011.1, forward strand.
GCCTTCACCGCGCCGTCGAACACCGGCGTCGCGACCGGTTTCGACCTCGACCGCAACGGCCAGGTCGGCGGCGGCAACGACGCGCACGGCTTCGGCCTCTTCGAGGGCCAGTACGGCATGCTCGTGCTGTCCAAGTACCCGATCGACACCAAGAGCGTGCGGACGTTCCAGCAGTTCCTCTGGAAGGACATGCCGGGCGCGCTGCTCCCGGACGACCCGGCCACCCCGGCGCCGAACGACTGGTACTCGCCGCAGGCACTCGACGTGCTGCGCCTGTCGTCGAAGTCCCACTGGGACGTCCCCGTCCGCGTCGGCCGGTCCACCGTGCACTTCCTGGCCGCGCACCCGACACCGCCCACCTTCGACGGCCCCGAAGACCGCAACGGCACCCGCAACAACGACGAGATCCGTTTCTGGGCGGACTACGTGTCCCCGGGCAAAGGCCGCTACATCTACGACGACAACGGCCGCCGCGGCGGGCTCGGCGCGCACGAGAAGTTCGTCGTCGCCGGTGACTACAACTCCGACCCGCTCGACGGCGACAGTGTCCCCGGCGCGATCTCCCGTCTGCTGAATGCGCCTCGTGTCATCGAGACGCGCCCGGGCAGCGAAGGCGCGGTGCGCGCCGCACAGGACCAGGCAGGCGCCAACATCGGCCAGAAGGGCGACCCCTTCTTCGACACCGGCGACTTCAACGACAACGCGCCGGGGAACCTGCGGATCGACTACGTCCTGCCGTCGAAGGGTCTGTTCCCCTGGCGTGCCGAGGTTTTCTGGCCGCTGCCCGATTCACCGCTGGCACGGCTCAACGACGCCTCGGACCACCATCTGGTGCGGGTCGACATGATCGTTGCGCGCTGGTAGGTCTCAGACCGAAATCGGCGGATTGCAGTGGGCGCCGATCTGAGCCTTGCCCGAGCCGGTGAGCGCGGCGAGGCCGGCGCCCCGGCCGGTCGCCGCCATGAGCAGATCGGCGAGCGGGCCCCGTACTTCGCCGGGCCCCTCGCCGCCGGTCCAGTCGGCGTCGGTGGCGATCATCTTCACGCCCTTGCAGCGTTTGCGGGCGCCCCAGAACGGGCTGGCGAGGATGTGCTCCAGCGACGCGATCGCCGGCTCCTCGGGCATCGGCCGGGTGCGGCCCAGCGGGCGGACGATGTCCTGGCCGTGGATGAGGACATCGGCGAGCGAGTCGATCTGTTTGGCGCCGGGGGAGCGGCGGTCCGACCCGGCGTCCTTCCGGATCTGGGCGACGAGTTCGGCGGGGGAGAACCGAGTGGCGTGGCCGATGGCCTGATCGGCGGTCATCCGGTCCCAGTTCCCCTTCGCCTTGAGGGCGCCCAGGATGGTGTCCTTGAGGCCGGTCCTTGGCGAGAGCGCCAGGTGGGCGGCCAGTTCGTGGACGGTCCATTTCGGGCACAGGGTGCCTGCCGACCAGTCCTTCTCGTCGAGTCCTTCGAGCAGATCCGCCACGCTCAGCCGCTCGGCCTCGGTCCAAGCCAGGATCTTGCCCTCGTCCGCGTCCATCTCGTCCTCCCCGGGTAGCCCGCGAGCCAGCACCCTAGCCTGGGGGGATGAAGATCGCGATTCTTGACGACTACCAGGAAGTGGCGCTCGGCTTCGGGGACTGGGCCTCCCTCGGCGCCGAGATCGAGGTGTTCACCGAGCCGTTCGTCGACGCCACCGACGTGGTGGCCCGCCTGCGGGAGTTCGACGTCGTGGTCGCGATGCGCGAGCGCACCCGCTTCCCCGCCGAAGTCCTCGACCGGTTGCCCGCGCTCAAGCTGCTGGTGAGCACCGGTCACCGCAACGCCGCGATCGACGTGGCCGCCGCCCGGCGCAACGGCGTGGTCGTCTGCTCCACCGGGTACATCGCGGCCCCGGCGGCCGAGCACACCTGGGCGCTGATCCTCGCCGCCGCGCGGAACGTGCCGGTGGAGTCGCGGAACATGCGCGAGGGCGGCTGGCAGACCACGGTCGGCACGATCCTGCACGGCAAGACCCTCGGGCTGCTCGGGCTCGGCAGGCTCGGCGCCGGTGCGGCCAAGATCGGGCAGGCGTTCGGCATGGAGACCATCGCCTGGAGCCAGAACCTGACCCAGGAGAAGGCCGATCCCCACGGCGTGACGGCGGTGTCGAAGGACGAATTGTTCGCCCGCGCGGACGTCCTGTCGGTCCACCTGGTGCTCAGTGACCGCAGCCGGGGGCTGGTCGGCGCGCCGGAACTCGCCGCGATGAAGCCGACGGCGATACTCGTCAACACCTCGCGCGGACCGATCGTGGACGAGGTCGCGCTGGTGGACGCCTTGCGCCGCAAGGAGATCGCGGTCGCGGCGCTCGATGTCTACGACGTCGAACCGCTGCCGTCGGAGCATCCACTGAGGACACTGGACAACGTCGTGCTCACCCCGCACATCGGCTACGTCACCCGCGAGGCCTACGAGATCTTCTACCGCGACGCGGTCGAGGACATCGCGGCCTTCCAGGCTGGTTCGCCGGTCCGCGTCATGGAGTGAGGCCGCGCAGTTCCGAGAGGACGGCGTCGGTGTAGGGCGGCCACACCTCGGCCGCCCACGGGCCGAAAGCGCGGTCGGTGAGCGCGACACAGGCCACACCGGCGTCGGGATCGACCCACAGGAACGTGCCGGACTGGCCGAAGTGGCCGAAGGTCCGCGGCGAGCTCGACGCGCCCGTCCAATGTGGACTCTTGTGGTCGCGGATCTCGAAACCGAGGCCCCAGTCGTTCGGCTTCTGGTGGCCGAAGCCGGGAAGGACACCGGAAAGGCCAGGGAAGACCACGGAAGTCGCCTCGCGCACCGTCTCGGCGGCGATCAGCTTCGGGGCCTGCAACTCGGCGGCGAACGCCACCAGGTCGTCCACAGTGGACTCCGCGCCCGAGGCGGGGGAGCCGGTCAGCTTGGTGGACTTCATGCCCAGTGGCTGGAAAAGCGCCTCCGCCTGATAGTCGGCGAAGGGGATGCCGGAGTGCTCGGTGAGCGCGTCGGCGAGCTGTTCGAACCCGGCGTTGGAGTAGAGACGCCGGTTGCCGGGCGCGGCCATCGGCTTGTGCTCGTTGAAGGCCAGGCCCGAGGTGTGCGCGAGCAGGTGCCGGATCGTGGAGCCCTCCGGCCCGGCGGGGGTGTCGAGTTCGACGACGCCCTCTTCGATGGCGATCAGTGCGGCGTAGGCCGTCAGCGGCTTCGTCACCGACGCCAGCTTGTACACCTTCGTCGTGTCGCCGTGCGTGCCCAGCACGTCACCGGCGGCGGTCACCACGGCCGTGGCGGCATTGGCAGAAGGCCACTGTTCGATCTCGCGCACGCTCTCCATGCCCAACACCCTACGAAGCCCGGGCCGGTCGGGGCGGCCCGGGCTTCGCAGGGAGTGGATCAGGCGTCGAGGTCGGTCGCCACCAGCTCGGCGATGGCGTCGACGGCCGCCTCGGCGCCCTCACCTTCGGCACTGATGATGACCTCGTCGCCGTAGCCGGCGGCGAGGGTCATCAGGTTCAGCACGCTGCCGGCCGCGACCGGGTCGCCGCCCGCCTTGGCGATGGACACCGCGACGGGCTGCGCCGCGGCCGCCTTGGCGACCGTCGCCGCGGGCCTGGCGTGCAGGCCCACCTTGCTGGCCACGGTGACGCGTTTCTCCGGCATGTTCTTTCCCTTTCGTGCCTTCGGTTCTTCTGAGCTGAAACTACTTGACGGGCTTCGCCGCGGTGGCTTCGAGATCGGCCTCGATCGCGTCGTCCTCACGGCCCGGCGTGCGCAGGTTCCACTTCTTGATCACGAAACGGAAGATCACGTAGTAGATGACCGCGTAGGCCAGGCCGATCGGGATGAGCAGCCAGACGTTGCCGCTCGCCGCCGGGAGACCGCTGTTGAGCGCGAAGTCGATCGCCCCGGCGGAGAATCCGAAGCCGAGGTGGATGTCGAGCGCGTTCACCAGTGCCATCGACGTGCCGGTCAGGACCGCGTGGATCAGGTACAGCGGCCAAGCGACGAACATGAACGAGAATTCGATCGGCTCGGTGATACCGGTCAGGAACGAGGTCAGCGCACCGGCGATCATCACACCGCCGACGATCTTCTTCTGGCTGGGCTTCGCGCTCTGCCAGATCGCCAGCGCCGCGGCGGGGATGGCGAACATGAAGATCGGGAAGAAGCCGGTCATGAAGGTGCCGCGGGTGGGGTCGCCCTCGAAGAACTTGGTGAGGTCACCACCGTCGAAGATGAACCACACCGGCACGTTCAGCAGCTGGTGCAGACCGACCGGGATCAGCAACCGGTTCAGCACACCGTAGATACCGCCACCGACGACCGGTGCGCCGGTGACCGCCTCTCCCGCGGCCTGGATGCCTTCGTTGACCCAGTGGAAGACCAGGCCGAAGGGCACCGCGAGGATCATCAGCGTCAGGGCGGTGATGATCGGCACGAACCGGCGGCCGCCGAAGAAGGCCAGGTACGGCGGCAGCTTGATGCGGTAGAACTTCTGCCACAGCAAGGCGGTGACCAGACCGACGATCACACCGGCCAGCACACTGTAGGGCCACTTCATCGGGTTGAGCATCAAGCCCGCGGGCTTCTCGGGGTTCCAGCCCGGCAGGTCGGAGAACGGCGCGAAGACCTGGAGGACGCTGGTGAACACGAAGAAGCCGACCACGGCGGCCAGCCCGGTCGCGCCGTCGCTCTTCCGGGCGAAGCCTACGGCGATACCCACTGCGAACAGGAGCGGCAGCCAGTTGAACAGCGAGTTGCCCGCCGCACCGAGAACCTCGGCCACTTTGGTCCAGCCGAGCCCTTTCTCGCCGAGCAGGTCAGGCTGACCGAACCTGTTGAGGAGCGCGGCGGCGGGCAGGGCGGCGATGGGGAGCATGAGGCTGCGGCCGAAGCGCTGAAGCCCGGCCAATCCCTTGCCCTTGCTCTTCGCCCCCTCCGCGGTGGTGGAGCTCATCGGGTACCTCCATAGTGAGGATGGTGACCGGAATCCGGGCTGTTCCGGTCCAGCTGCATGGTGACCTGGTAGTGATCGCCCCGGTACCAGGAAGTCATGTCTTCGATCGGTTCCCCGTTGACGCTGGAGACCCGGCGGAAGACAAGAAGCGGACTGCCGGCGCGCATGCCGAGCAGGCGTGCCGTTTCGCGGTCCGCGGATTCGGCCCAGACCGTCTGCCACGCGTGGTCCGGGCGGAGGTCGTACGACTGGGCGAGTTGGACGTACAACGATCGGGTGAGATCGAGGTCGAGCAGACCGGGCATCCGGCCCGCGTGATACCAACCACGTTCGACCGCGAGCGGCACCCCGTCGGCACGGCGGAGCCGTACCAGCCGGTGTGCCGGAGTTCCGGCGGTCAGGCCGAGAGCGTGCGCCGATGGGGCGGGCGGGACCTCGGTGGCGGTCTTGACGACCTCCGTGGTCGGTGTCATCCCGCGACGGCGCATGTCCTCGGTGAAGGACATCAGATAGAGCTGCAGTTCCATCCGCCTCGCGGCGGTGAACGTCCCTTTGCCGCGCACCCGCGACAAGAGCCCTTCTTCGACCAGCTTGCCGATCGCCGACCGGACGGTGAGCCGCGACACCTGATATGTCTCGGCGAGGTCACGTTCCGAGGGGATGGGCGAGCCTGGGGGTAGCTCACGCTCCACCGTGCGGCGCAGGATCTCCCGCAGCTGGGCGTGCTTGGGCGTCGGTCCGTTGATCACACGGTCGGACGGCGGCAGCTGCGCCGAAGCGCTCATGACGGTCACCGTCCTTTCGGGTCGGTCGATTGGGGAACCCGTACTCGCGTCTGGTCCGGAAGATTGGTACGTTCCGGTCTAGACCAATGATCCGATGGGGCAGGATGCTCCGTCGCACGAGCGGGTGTCAACCACCGTTACGCGTTCGTGGCCAGGGATCACGTGCGAGTCGGCGAACGGCGTAGTACAGCTGGTTCGCATGTGGGAAACCGACAGGGAACAGGGAGACCGCGATGGCGGATGACAGGGCGGAAAAGATCCTCGCGGGCCTCGGCGGTGCCGAGAACGTCATCGAGGTGGAGGGCTGCATCACCCGGCTGCGGTGTGAGCTCGAAGACATGAGCCTGCTCGACGAGGCGGCGCTGAAGGCGGCCGGCGCGATGGGCGTCGTCCGCATGGGCGCCGGTGTCCAGGTGATCGTGGGGCCGGAGGCCGACACGATCGCCAGCGACATCGAGGACCTGCTGTGAGCCTCGAAATTCTGAGCCCTGTGAGCGGTAAGACGACCGCTATGACCGAAGTGCCCGATCCGGTCTTCGCGCAGGCGATGGTCGGCCCCGGTCTCGCGGTCCTGCCCTCGGGCGGGCGTCAGGACGCGGTCTCGCCGGTCGACGGGACGGTCGTGACCCTGCACCCGCACGCCTTCGTGGTGGCCACCGAAGACGGCCGCGGCGTGCTGGTCCACCTCGGGATCGACACGGTCAAGCAGAAGGGCGAGGGGTTCACCCTCCACGTCGTCAAGGGTGAGACCGTCCGCGCCGGACAGCCGGTCGTGGAGTGGGACCCAGAGGCGGTCAAGGCGGCTGGCTACTCGCCGATCGTGCCCGTGGTGGCGCTGGACGCGAAGGCCGAGGTCCTTTCCGGACTGCTCACCGGCGGCGACGTCCAGGCGGGCGACCCGATCTTCACCTGGGACAGCTGAAAACACCCGTACCACGAAGGTCCCTTTAGGACGAATTCCGTCCTAAAGGGACCTTTATGTTTTTCAGGCCGTGACGACCTGACCGTTCGTGACCTTGACCGCGACCGAGGGCAGCGGTTTGTCCGCCGGCCCCTTTTTGACCGCGCCGGTCGCCGCGTCGAAGATCGAGTTGTGGCAAGGACATTTGAGCTCCGCGCCGTCCGGGACGACCGCGCAGCCCTGGTGCGTGCAGATCGCGCTGAACGCGGCCGCGGCGCCTTCGGCGGTCCTGGTGACGATGACGTCCTTGCCGTCGGCGGTCTTGGCGGCCTTCGCCTGGCCGACCTCGATGTCGGAGAGCGCGGTCAGGGTCTCGCCCGGAGCCGCGGCGGGCGGTGCGGCGGCAGGGCCGGACGACGGGGCGTCGCTTCCGCAGGCTGTGAGGGCCACGGCACCGACGGCCGCGCCGGCGACGGCGGCCCCGGTGGTCAGGACGGTGCGGCGGGAGTGGAGTTCGGCAGTCATGCCCCTACACACGGTCGGAGCACCCATCCGGTTCAATTTCGCCGACCATCGGGTGCCGGATTGAACCGAACGCCCCTCTTTTCCGTGTTCAAAGGCATAGGGGAACCGAACACGCGGAAAGAGATACGGACATGATCCGGTGGTTGTTGCGGGCGGTGGTGGCGGCGGGCCTGCTCGGCTCGGCGTGGGTGCATTACGTCGTATGGCAGGACTGGGCGTCCGAAACGGATGTGGTCGGCCCACTCTTTCTGGTGAACGTGGTAGCCGGTGTGGTCATCGCGGTCGCCGTCCTGGTGTGGCATCACCGGCTTCCCGCGCTCGCGGCGATCGGCTTCGGCCTGGCCACCCTGGGCGCGTACGTGCTTTCGCTGACGACAGGGTTCTTCGGCGTCTCGGAGCGCTTCACCACCCAGGCCGAGCTCTGGGGCCTGATCACCGAAGTGGTTTGCGTGGTCTTCGCCCTCCCCTTGCTCTTCGCCCGCGAAGGCACGGATCGGTGAAGGAATTCGCGGAGGACCGGCTGATGCGGGCTTTGCACGAAGAGCACGCCGCGGCGCTCTGGTCCTACGCACTGCACCTGACCAGCGGTGACCGGGTCCGCGCGGAGGACGTCGTCCAGGAGACGTTGCTGCGGGCCTGGCGCAACGCCAAGGTGCTCGACCAGTCCGAGGGATCGGCGCGGGGCTGGCTGTTCACCGTGGCGAGACGGATCGCCATCGACGACTGGCGTGCCGCCGAGGCACATCCGGAGGTGGTGACCGGCGAACCGCCCGAAACGGCGGTCACCGACGGCACCGAACGGGCGGTTCAGGGCTGGCTGGTGGCCGAAGCCCTCCGCGAGCTCTCGCCGAGACACCGGGACGTGCTCGTTTTGTGTTATTTCCAGGGCTACTCCGTCGCCGACGCCGCGAAGCGCCTGGGCGTGGCCGAAGGAACGATCAAGTCGCGGACGCATTACGCCTTGCGGGCGTTGCGGCTGGTATTGGAGGAAAGAGGGGTGACTCAATGACCGACCCCTTCGCCACCTACGACGCGGCCTACGTGCTCGGGGCGTTGTCCCCGGAAGACCGGTTCGCGTACGAGAAACACCTTCGCGGGTGTGCCGAGTGCGCGGCGTCCGTGCGCGATCTGGCCGGGATCCCCGGTCTCCTCGCCCAGGCAGGCTCCCCCGCGCTGCGAGAGGAAGAACCGGCGCCCTCGCCGGAGCTGCTGCCGACCGTGCTCAAACGGGTCCGCCGGGGAAGGCGGATCCAACGGGCGATCACCACCTCGGCGGCCGGAGTGGCCGTCGCCGCCAGTGTCACGCTCGCGGTCGTCCTGACCGGGCCGGTCGCGGCGAGCGGCAACCCGATGACCCTGCTCGGCGACTACCCAGTGACCGCCGAGGTCGCCATGTCCGCCACCGACACCGGCACGAAGGTCGACATGACGTGCAGCTACGGCGGCAACCGCACCGGGGACTACATCCTGGTCGCGGTCGGCGGCGACGGCGGCACCAGCGAACTGGCGTCCTGGCGCGCGATGCCCAAGGACACCGCGCACATCGTGGTCGGCACCGCGATGCGCGCCGCGGACATCAAGGCGCTGGAGATCCGCACGCCCTCGGGCCTCCCACTGCTGCGGATGAACCCCTGATCCCAGTGTCCGCTCGCCCGCAATTGGTCACCTACTTGCGACCACCCAGCGCAAGTAGGTGACCAATTGCGGGACGCCCGAAGCGAAAGTGCGTGAAAGTACCTGTCACGAAAAGAAATCCTTGCCTCACCGAGTGCGACGGGCGCACTCTTGATCTTGTGTTCATGCCGATCGCCTTCGCGGTGGCGGGCGCCGGATCGGCGCTCGCCACCCGCTCTTGCCTGCGCCGCGCGGGAGCACCGGTGACGGCTTGGGCGGCGGCGCTCGCGGCGGCGTTGCTCCTCGCGGTCTGCCTCCGGCACCAAGGCGGGGCCTGGCCGTCGTGGTGGCTCGCGGTTCCGGCCGTGCTGACCGTCTTCGCGGTCCCGTTGGCGCTCGCCGACCTCAAGTACCGCCGCCTGCCCGACGTCCTGACCCTGCCCGCGTATCCGGCGCTGGCCATCGCGCTGGCGGTCGCCGCGGCCGGGGGAGGGGCGGGCATCGCCTGGCGGGCCGTGTTCGGCGCGCTGGTCTTCGGAGGTGCGCACGCGCTCGTCCACGCGCTGTCGCCGCGTTCGCTCGGCGCCGGTGACGTGAAGCTGGCCGGGAGCCTTGGCGCGGTCCTCGCCGCGACGGGCTGGCCGTCGGTCGTGCTCGGCGCCGTCGCCGCGGCGCTACTGAGCGTGGCGCTCGCGGTGGGCGGGCCCCGGCATCCCACGGTGCCGCACGGGCCCGGTCTCCTGGTCGCGGCGTGGGTGCTCGCCGTCTTCGCCGGACCTGGTCCTGGATAGCCCGGCCTGTCCAGGAACGGAAGGGAGACTGTGACAGGATCTGTCAGGTGTTGCGCTGGATAACCGCAGGGGAATCGCACGGACCCGCCCTCGCCGCCATCCTGGAAGGGATGCCCGCCGGGGTCGAGGTCACCACCGCCGAAGTGGGCGAGCAGCTCGCGCGACGGAGGCTCGGCTTCGGCCGCAGCCCCCGGATGGGCTTCGAGACCGACCACATCGAGTTCACCGGCGGCGTCCGGCACGGACTCACCCAGGGTGGCCCCGTCGCGGTCCAGATCGAGAACGCCGAGTGGCCGAAGTGGGAGAAGGTCATGTCGGCCGATCCCGTGCCTGCCGAGGAGCTGGAAGGCCTGGCGCGCAACGAGCCGCTGACCCGCCCCCGGCCCGGCCACGCGGACCTGCCCGGTATGCAGAAGTACGGCTTCCCCGAGGCCCGTCCGGTGCTGGAGCGCGCGAGCGCCCGCGAGACGGCGTCCCGCACGGCGCTCGGCACGGTGGCCCGCGCGTACCTCAAGCAGCTGCTCGGGGTCGAGATCCTCAGCCACGTCGTGTCCATCGGCGGCGCCTCGGCGCCGGAGGGCCCGCTGCCCGTGGCGTCGGACCTGCCCGCCATCGACGAGAGCCCGGTCCGGGCCTTCGGCAAGGAGGGAACCGACGCGATGGTCGCCGAGGTCGACGCCGTGCGGAAGGCGGGTGACACCGTCGGCGGCGTGATCGAGGTGATCGCCTACGGGCTGCCGCCGGGCCTCGGTTCGCACGTGCACTGGGACCGCAGGCTCGACGCCCGGCTCGCCGGCGCGCTCATGGGCGTGCAGGCGATGAAGGGGGTGGAGGTCGGCGACGGCTTCACCACGGCCAAGCGCTGGGGCAGCCAGGCCCACGACGAGATCGACCGCGGCACCGGCCCGGTCGGGGTGACCCGCCGGTCCAACCGTGCTGGCGGTCTCGAAGGCGGCATCACCAACGGCGAACCGCTGCGTGTGCGCGTCGCCATGAAGCCGATTTCGACCGTCCCCAAAGCACTGTCCACTGTGGATGTCACGACCGGCGAACCCGCGGTGGCCATCCACCAGCGTTCCGACGTCTGCGCGGTACCCCGCGCCGGGGTCGTGCTGGAGTCGGTGGTCGCGCTGGTCCTCGCGGATGCCGCGCTGGAGAAGTTCGGCGGCGACTCGCTGATCGAGGGCAAGCGCAACGCCGAGGCCTACCTGAAGGCGCTCGAGGAGCGCTGGTGACCCCACGCGCGGTGATCATCGGGCCGCCTGGCTCGGGCAAGAGCACGGTCGGCCCGGCGCTCGCCGCCCGGCTCGGCCTCGCCTTCCGCGACAGCGACGACGACATCGTCGCGAGCGCGGGCAAGCCCATCACCGACATCTTCGCCGAGGAGGGCGAGCCCGCCTTCCGCGTGCTGGAGGAGGAGATGGTCGCGAAGGCGCTGGCCGAACACGACGGTGTCCTCTCCCTGGGCGGGGGAGCGCCGATCACCCCGGGCACCCGTGAGCGGCTGGCCGGGCACACCGTGGTCTTCCTCAACGTCGGGATGGCCGCGGGGGTCCAGCGCGCCGGGCTGTCGACCGCGCGCCCGCTGCTGGCCGGGGTGAACCCCCGCGCCACGTACAAGGCACTCCTCGACGCCCGGCTGCCGGTGTACCGCTCGGTGGCCACGATCGAGATCGAAACCGACCACCGCACCCCGGACGAGGTCGTCGAAGCCGCCTTCGCCGGGCTGACCGAGAAGGAACAGGCATGAAGCGCACCGCCACCGGCGTTCTCCTCGCCGTCATGGCTCTGACCGTGACCGCCTGCGGCGAGGAGAAGCAGCCCGCCGGAGCGGACGTGATCCAGACCAGCGCCGCGGCGACCGGCTCGGCCGCCGCCACGGCCTCGGCAGCACCCGACATGGATGCCGCCGCCGACGTCCAGGTCATGAAGTGCGAGAGCACCAGCTACACCCCGAAGGTCACCATCGAGGTCACGAACAGCACCGGTGAGGACGCGCGCTACGCCGTCACCATCGCGATCAAGGACGCCGAGGGCAAGGCCTCCGGTGAAGCGCTGTTCGCGAAGAACCGGATGACGCCTGGCCAGAAGGTGACCGAAGAGATCCCGGGGGACACCCCTGTCAAGGGCAAGATCTCCTGCGAGGTCGCCAGGGCCAAGCGGCTTCCGCCGAAGTGAGCGCCTGGTGGCGGAGCTGAGAGGTATCCGGAAAACTAGCCACCACGCGTGAACCCGCCCGGCCGAAGGCCCCGCTATCGCGGTGGCAGGGCGCCCCACCCGCCCACTGTCACGTGGATGACCAGCCGGCGCCCTGCCGACGTCGATCGCGGACGCGGGTTCACCCCAGAAACTGAGGAAACGATGACCGAGCCGGTTCGCATCACCGTCAACACCGCCAAGCCGTACGACGTCGTCATCGGCCGGGGGCTGCTCGGCGAGCTCACCCAGCAGCTCGCCGACGCGTCCAAGGTCGCGCTGATCCACCCGCCGACGCTGACCGCCACCGCCGAGGCGATCCGCGACGAACTGGCCGAGGCCGGGATCGACGCGCACCGGGTCGAGATCCCCGACGCCGAGGACGGCAAAGCCCTCTCCGTCGCCAGCTTCTGCTGGGAGGTCCTCGGCCGCATCGGCCTCGACCGCCAGGGCGTGGTCGTCGGGCTCGGCGGTGGCGCCGTGACCGATCTGGCCGGGTTCGTCGCCGCCACCTGGATGCGCGGCGTCCGCCTGGTCAACGTGCCCACCACGCTGCTGGGCATGGTCGACGCGTCCGTCGGCGGGAAGACCGGCATCAACACCGAGGCGGGCAAGAACCTCGTCGGCGTCTTCCACGAGCCGAGCGCGGTCCTGGTCGACCTCGCGACACTGGAGACGTTGCCGCCCAACGAACTCGTCGCCGGGATGGCCGAGGTCGTCAAGACCGGGTTCATCGCGGACCCGCGCATCCTCGAACTCGTCGAGCAGGACTCCGCCGCCGCGCTGGACTCCACCGGCGAGGTACTCGGTGAGCTGGTCCGCCGTTCGATCCAGGTCAAGGCCGACGTCGTCGCCGCCGACCTGCGCGAGTCGAACCTGCGCGAGATCCTCAACTACGGCCACACTCTCGGCCACGCCATCGAACGCCGCGAGAAGTACCGGTGGCGCCATGGTGCCGCGGTCAGCGTCGGGCTGGTGTTCGCCGCCGAACTCGCGCGCCTGGCAGGCCGTCTCGACGACGCCACCGCGGAGCGGCACACGTCCGTGCTCAAACTGCTGGGCCTGCCGACCACGTACGACCCGGACGCGCTCCCGCACCTGCTGGAGACGATGAAGGGCGACAAGAAGACCCGGTCGGGCGTGCTGAGGTTCGTCGTCCTGGACGGGCTCGCCAAGCCCGGCAGGCTGGAAGGCCCGGACCCGTCGCTGCTCGCGGCGGCGTACTCGGTGGTCGCGGGCGACGCCCCCAAGGCCGGCGGGAGCGTGCTGCTGTGAAGGTGCTCGTCCTCAACGGCCCCAACCTCGGCAGGCTCGGCCTGCGCGAACCGGAGATCTACGGTTCGGCCACGCACGCCGACCTGGTCTCGACCTGTGTCGACACCGGGAAGGAACTCGGGATCGACGTCGAGGTCCGCCAGACCGACCACGAGGGCGAGATGGTCGGCTGGCTGCACGAAGCCGCCGACGCCGGCTGGCCGGTGGTGCTCAACGCGGCCGCGTGGACGCACTATTCGATCGCGGTCCGCGACGCCGCCGCCCAGCTCAAGGCGCCGCTGATCGAACTGCACATCTCCAACGTGCACCAGCGCGAGCAGTTCCGGCACCACAGCGTGCTTTCGGATATCGCCACCGCCGTCATCGCCGGGCTCGGGGTCGACGGCTACCCGCTCGCCCTGCGCTGGATGGCCGCGAACGCGGCATGAACAACCCGCCCGAGGTCAAGACCGCGCGGCTGCGGCTGCGCGGGCTGACCGAGGCCGATACCGAGGCGATCGTCAAGCTCTTCGCCGACCCGGCGTTGAGCGCGCATTTCGCGGCTCCGCTGACCGAGCCGGACAAGATCCGCGAAATGGTCGGACGGCGACTGGCGTACAACGGCCCGGCCGGGATGGGGCACTGGGCGATCGAACGTGACGGCGAGGTGATCGGCCTCGCGCATCTGCGGCCGTCGGAAGAGCTGCCCGGCGGGGTGCCGGAGATCGGCTATTACCTGGCGCGTGCGCACGGCGGGCAGGGCCTGGCGACCGAGGCCGCGAGTGCGCTGCTCGACCACGGACTACTCGGACTCGGTCTGTCGTCGGTGTGGGCTCTGGTCGGCGAGTCCAATGTGGCCAGTCTGAACCTGGTGCGGCGCTTGGGTTTCCTGGACGTCGGCAGTGGCGACCATTACGGCAGCGGGCCGCACCGCGTACTCGTCGCGCTGCCGTCGGAGCACGGGCGGGCCCACCACATCGAACTGTGGGTGCCGGATCTCGCGCGCGCCGAAGAGAGCTGGGGCTGGCTGCTCGGCGAACTCGGCTGGCGGGAATTCCAGCGCTGGCCCGCCGGTGTCAGCTGGAAGCACGGCGCGACCTACCTCGTCGTCGAACGCTCTCCCGCGCTCAGCGGCGAAAAGCACGAGCGCACCGCACCGGGCCTGAACCATCTCGCCCTGCACGTCGATACCCGCGATCGGGTGAACGAATTGGCTTCGAAGGCTCTCGAACACGGTTGGTCGGCGATGTTCGCGGACAAGTATCCGTATGCGGGCGGTGATCACCACTACGCCGCCTACCTCGAAAACGCCGACGGCTTCGAGGTGGAGTTGGTAGCCCTCCCAGGGAGTGACGTCACCCAGCTGGGTTAAGTCTCGCTACACTCGGCCATCATGCGCCTTTTTCGTGGGGGTCGGCGACCCGCCCGTGTCGTGGTGGCCGTCCTCGCGGCCGGCGCGGTTCTCGTGGCGTGCAGTGACGGCCTCGCCCAACCCCAGGCCGACGGCAAGGGCGGCGGGATCGGCGGAGCACAGCTGACGCCCGGTGAGAAGCCCCGGCCGATGGACGTCGAACTCGCCACGAGCGATCCCCGGGCCAGCGGTGGCGTGGTCGCCGCGGGCGATCAGGACGCGGTCTACAACTACGGCCCGACCGTGATGCGGGACGGAGGCAAGCTCCGGATGTGGTGGTGCAGCCAGTACGGCAGCGCCCAGCCCCCCGGCGACGACGTCCTCTACGCGGAGTCGGCGTCGCTCGACGGTCCTTTCACCGGTCCGTCCGGTGGCGGTCCGGCGGCGGTGTTCTCGGGCGCACCCGGCGGGTTCGACGGGATGCACACCTGCGATCCCTCGGTGCTCAAGGTCGGCTCGACCTACTACATGTACTACACCGGCGCGGCGGGCGACCACGCGCTCGGCAACTCGATCGGCCTCGCCACCAGCACCGACGGCCTCAAGTGGACCCGCGCCGCGGGCGGGCAGCCGATCGTCGGGCCCGCGCACGACGTGCATCGCGCCAACGTCTACGGCGCGGGCCAGCCCTCGGCGGTGTACCTCGACGGCTGGTTCTACCTCCTCTTCACCGACACCACGGCCAAGGCCGCCGGGTGGAACGGCGCCGGGCAGTTCCTGCTGCGCGCCAAGGACGCGGCCTTCAGCAAGGGCGTGGAGACGCTGGGGGAGCAGGGTTTCGTGCCCAAACCCAGCACGATCTCGCCGCGCACCCGTTCCTTGGTCGACGGGTTCAGCACCGACCTGATGTGGGTCGGCTCGCTCGACGCCTTCGCGATCGCGCACGAGACCGACACCGGCACCACACTCACCTTCTGGACCAGGGACTTCTCCGCGCAGCCGTACCGGCCGGTGGTCGTCCCCGGCGCCTGGAAGGAGGGCCCCGGCCTGGTCCGGCGGCCCGACGGCCACGCGCCGCTCTCTTCGGGCGATGTTTGCGACAGAGTCCCGTTCGACGTCGTCCGCGCCACGATCGTCGGCGGTGCGGCGGCGCCGACCGACCTCAAGCATTTCGGCCTGGACGTCCGGGGCTCGCGGGCCTGCGACGGCGACGCCCGGACCCGGACCGCGTTCGAAGGCGTCGCGATGCCGTCGCCGCAGCGGACGATCGATCTGGTGGCCGACGGGAAACTGGTCAGGGTCGACCGGCGTTCGGTGGCGGCGGCGCTCGCCGGTGAGGTGCTGGACCAGCGGCTCAAGGTCGTCGACAGGTTTCCCCAGGCCGCGCGGCTGAGCGCCGGGGCGAAGATGGTGCGCGCTCCCGGCCGCGGGGTCGGCGTGGTGCTCGACGGCAAGCTGTTCGCCGTACCGGACGCCGGGGCCGCGGCGCTGAATGACTCGACCGTCGAGGAGATCAGCGATCAGGCCTGGGACGGCTTCCCGGCCGGTTTCTCGCTCGCGGGCTGAGCTTCCTCTTCGTCGTCATCCTCAGCGGGTGTCTTCTTGCCGATCAGGCCACCGACGAACAGGCCGAGCCCGGCCGGGATGAGCACCAGCAGGGCCGAGAAGGCGGCGCCGCCGGTGAGCGCGCCGCCGAGTTCGGAGGCGCCGGTCTGGTCGACGAACACCGCGCGGCCGATCACGTACAGCACGCCGGAGACCGGTCCGGCGATCAGCGCCGCGATGAACCAGTTCTTGCCGCGCTCGGGTTTGTCCTGCCAGGCGTCCACGGCGCTCCAGCCCGCCGCCGCGCCGACGAGGACCGCGAGGGCGAGCGAGGTGACGAGGGTCTTGTCGGTGGGGTTGAAGACCTCGTACTTGGCCAGCACGGTGACGGCCGCGCCGTGCAGCAGCGCCATCACGAGTCCACGAGTCAGCCACGGTGCCATGGGGTGAGTTTAACTCGCGAGTAGCGAAGGTCACGCCTGGTCGCGTTTAGCCCGCTAAACGCGATCTTGGCGGTGAGCGTCCGGCAGCGGGCCCCCGGGAGAGCGCCCAACCTCTAAACTCCATTCCGTGCGTGAATACTTCTCTCGCCGCCGCGCGGCGCTGCGTTCCCTGCTGGCCGACTCCGGGGTGGACGCGCTGCTGGTCACGGACCTGCTCAACATCAGGTACCTGACCGGCTTCACCGGGTCCAACGCCGCTCTCCTCGTCCACGGGAGCGGCGACGACAAGACGATCTTCTGCACCGACGGCCGCTACACGGTCCAGTCGGCGACCGAGGTGCCCGATCTCGAACGGGTGCTGGACCGCGCGAGCGCGGCCAAACTCGCCGATCTGGCGGCCGAGAAGGACTTCGGCAAGACCGGGTTCGAGAGCCAGCACGTCAGCGTCGAGCAGCACGAGGACCTCAAGGTGCGCTTCGACCGCGTCCAGCTGGTCCGGACGCCCGGCCTGATCGAGCAGCTGCGGCTGGTCAAGGACGAGCAGGAGATCGAGGCGCTGCGCCAGGCGTGCGCGGCGGCCGACAGGGCACTGGAGGACCTGGTGTCCGCCGGTGGGCTGCGGCCAGGCCGCACCGAGCTGGACGTCGCCCGTGACCTGGAGAATCGCATGCTCGGTCACGGGTCGACCGGGCCGTCGTTCGACACGATCGTCGCGGCGGGCGTCAACTCCGCGATCCCGCACCACCGGCCGACCTCGGCCGTGCTCGCGACCGGCGACTTCGTCAAGATCGACTTCGGTGCCACGGTCGACGGCTACCACTCCGACATGACCCGCACGTTCGTCCTCGGCAAGCCGGCGGCGTGGCAGGAAGAGGTCTACGAGCTGGTCCAGCGGGCGCAGGAGGCGGGCTGCGACGCCGTCCTCCCCGGTGCGGAAGTGTCCGAAGTGGACAAAGCGGCCCGTGGTGTGATCGCCGACGCGGGGCGCGGCGAGGAGTTCGGTCACGGCCTCGGCCACGGGGTCGGGTTGCAGGTGCACGAGGCGCCCAGTCTCGCCACCACCGGCGTCGGTACACTGACCGCCGGTATGGCCGTCACCGTCGAGCCTGGTGTGTATCTGCCCGGACGCGGAGGCGTGCGCATCGAGGACACGCTGGTCGTGCGGGAAGGTACGCCCGAACTCCTCACGCTGAGCACCAAGGAACTCGTGGTCGTCTGACGGCGGCCCGGAAGATCGACACAGGAGACTGCACACTCGTGGCCACCACCAACGACCTGAAGAACGGGCTCGTCCTCAACCTCGACGGCCAGCTCTGGACCGTCACCGCGTTCCAGCACGTCAAGCCGGGTAAGGGCGGCGCGTTCGTCCGCACCACGCTCAAGCACGTGCTGACCGGCAAGGTCGTCGACAAGACCTTCAACGCGGGCACGAAGGTCGATACGGCCACCGTCGACCGCCGCAACATGACGTACCTGTACAAGGACGGCACGGACTTCGTGTTCATGGACGCGGAGACCTACGACCAGATCACCGTGCTGGCCGAGACCGTCGGCGACAACGCGAACTACCTGCTCGAGAACTTCGAGGTCCAGGTCGCGGTGCACGAGGGTGTCCCGCTGTACATCGAGCTGCCGACCTCGGTCGAGCTGATCGTCCAGCACACCGACCCCGGCCTGCAGGGCGACCGTTCCACCGGTGGCACCAAGCCCGCCACCCTGGAGACCGGCGCCGAGATCCAGGTGCCGCTGTTCCTCACCACCGGCGAGAAGATCAAGGTCGACACCCGTGACGGCCGCTACCTGGGTCGCGTCTCCAACTGATGGCCGGTTCAGATAAATCCGGCAAGTCACCGAACCGCGGTGGGCCGATCAGCCGTCGTCAGGCTCGCAAGCGTGCCGTCGAGATGATGTACGAGGCCGCCCAGCGCGGCGCCGACGCGGTGACGCTGCTGGCCGACCGCGTCGGTTCGGTCGAGGTCGATCCGATCGCGGACTACACGATCTCGCTGGTCGAGGGCGTCACCGCGCGCAAGACCCAGATCGACGAGCTGCTCTCGGAGCACGCGCAGGGCTGGACGCTGGACCGGATGCCGCCGGTGGACCTCGCGGTGCTGCGGGTCGGCGTCTACGAGCTGCTGTGGGCCGCGGACGTACCGGACCCGGTCGCCATCGACGAGGCCGTCGGGCTGGTGAAGGAGCTGTCGACCGACGACTCGCCGCGCTTCGTGAACGGCGTGCTCGGCCGGATCGGCACGATCGCCGACCGCCTCAGGGCCGTCTTGTGACAATGGTGACCACGATCAGGTGACCAAGGCTGAGGTGACCAAGGTCTTTTGATCTTTTGGAGTCGCGCGTTTTGGCCGTCAGGCCCCGGAAACGCGGCTGCGGGCCGCCTTCATGTTAACGGGCCGTGCCTTGCCAAGGCACGGCCCGTAGACGCGTTTCCGGTCGCGCGATGGACCATCTAGTCCTCTTTGGACGGTCGAGCCTCGGGCGGCAGCACACCCCAGTCGATCAGCTGCTCGGTGAGTTCACCGGGGGTCATGTCGTAGATGATCGCCAGCGAACGCAGGTCCTCGGTGCGGATGGAGAGCACCTTGCCGTTGTAGTCGCCACGCTGGCTCTGGATGGTGGCCGCGTAGCGGGCGAGCGGTCCGACCTTCTCCGCCGGGAGCTGCTGTAGGCGCTCCAGGTTTATGACGATCTTCGTAGCGGGTTCGGCTCCCGAGGGCACCCGGCCCTCCGGCAGCAGTTCGACCACCGGCACGCCGTAGAAATCGGCCAGTTCGGCGAGCTTCTGCACGGTGACGGCGCGGTCGCCGCGCTCGTACGAACCGACGACGACGGCCTTCCAGCGGCCTCCGGACTTCTGCTCGACCCCGTGCAGGGACAGGCCCTGCTGCTGGCGGATCCCCCGGAGCTTGGCCCCGAGCGCCTTGGCGTAATCGCCCATCTGGTGGTTCTCCGTTTCCTCACCCCCAACCGGTCGAAGTGACCGGTCCAGGGGACTCTAGAGTCGAATACTCAGAGTAATGGTTACGCATAGTTGTCACCAGGTCAAGCGGGTGCTTTCGAGAGGCGTTCGTCACCTGGGGCGCGCCACCCGGAAGACTGAGGTCCCGCTGCTGCTAGTGTCGACTCGATTTCCTCGCCACGCAGGAAGTCGACGTCCTTTAAGGACCCGTCCAGAGAGGCGGGGAAGGAGGTCCGCCTTGTCGTCACGTCCACGTGGCGCGGCGGAACCGGCGGGAGAGCGCGAGCTCCTCTCGTCCGGCGATGTCGCGCGCACGATCGCCCGAATGGCCCACCAGGTCATCGAGAAGACCGCTCTCGGTGCCGGTGGCTCGACTCCGCCCGTGTTGCTGGGCATCCCCACCCGGGGTACCCCGCTCGCCCTGCGGCTCGCGGACAAGATCGCCGAGTTCTCCGGCATCCGTCCGCCGACCGGCGCACTGGACATCACGCTCTACCGTGATGATCTCCGCCGCCGCCCACCCCGCGCGCTCGAGCATTCGCGATTGCCGCCGACCGGTATCGACGACGCGGTGGTGATCCTGGTCGACGACGTGCTGTTCTCCGGCCGCACCATCCGCGCCGCCCTCGACGCCCTGCGCGACCACGGCCGCCCGCGCGCGGTCCAGCTGGCCGTGCTGGTCGACCGCGGCCACCGCGAACTGCCGATCCGCGCCGACTACGTGGGCAAGAACGTGCCCACCTCGCGTGCCGAAGGGATCGAGGTCCTGCTGTCCGAAGTGGACGGACAGGACACGGTTCTGCTCCGGTCGTTGAATGAGAGCGCTTCACCAGAAGGAGACCGATCGTGAAGCACCTGCTCGCCACCGACGGGCTCGACCCGGCGCTCGCGACAGCCGTGCTGGACACCGCCGAAGAGCTCAAGCACACCTTGCTGGGCCGCGAGGTCCGCAAACTGCCGACGTTGCGCGGCCGTACCGTCATCACGCTGTTCTACGAGAACTCGACCCGCACCCGCGTCTCGTTCGAGATCGCGGGGAAGTGGATGAGCGCCGACGTGATCAACGTCTCCGCGTCCAGTTCCTCGGTCAACAAGGGCGAATCGCTGCGGGACACCGCGCTGACGCTGGCCGCGGCCGGCGCCGACTGCGTGATCATCCGGCACCCCGCCTCCGGGGCGGCGCAGCGGCTTTCGGGCTGGCTCGCCGAGGCCGGGACGGCGGTCGTCAACGCGGGGGACGGCACCCACGAGCATCCGACGCAGGCGCTGCTCGACGCGGCGACCCTGCGGGAGCGGCTCGGTTCCCTGGAAGGCCGCCGGATCGCGATCGTCGGCGACGTCCTGCACAGCCGGGTCGCGCGGTCGAACATCCACCTGCTGTCCTCGCTGGGCGCCGAGGTGGTGCTCGTCGCGCCGCCGACCCTGCTGCCCGCCGGGGTGGAGCGCCTTCCGGTCACCGTGTCGCACGAACTCGACGCCGAACTGCCCGCGGTCGACGCGGTCATGATGCTGCGGGTCCAGGCCGAGCGCATGCACGGGGGCTTTTTTCCTTCCGCGCGCGAGTACTCGATCTCGTACGGCCTCAACGAACGCCGGATGAAGCTGCTGCCCGAGCACGCCGTCGTCCTGCACCCCGGCCCGATGCTGCGCGGGATGGAGATCGCCTCGGCGGTCGCCGACTCCCCGGCCTCGGCCATCACCGATCAGGTCCGCAACGGCGTCCACGTGCGCATGGCGGTCCTCTACCACCTGCTCGCCAGCGAAGGAGCCACCGCGTGACCACCGTCCTGATCAAGGGCGCCCGACCCTACGGCGAGGGCGACCCGGTCGACGTACTCGTCGAGGACGGCGTGATCACCGACATCGGTGCCCTTGACGTCCCTGAAGACGCCGAAGTGATCGAGGCGGGCGGCCAGGTGCTGCTCCCCGGTTTCGTCGACCTGCACACCCACCTGCGTGAACCCGGCCGCGAGGACACCGAGACCATCGCCACCGGCTCGGCGGCGGCCGCGCTCGGCGGGTACACGGCGGTGTTCGCCATGGCCAACACCGACCCGGTGGCCGACAACGCGGTGATCGTCGACCACGTGTGGCGCCGCGGTCAGGAGGCCGGGCTGGTCGACGTGCACCCGGTCGGCGCGGTCACCGTGGGCCTCAAGGGTGAGAAGCTCGCCGAACTCGGCACCATGGCGAAGTCCGAAGCCCAGGTGAAGGTCTTCTCCGACGACGGCCTCTGCGTCGCGGACCCGCTGCTGATGCGCCGCGCGCTGGAGTACTCGACCGCGCTCGGCGTGGTCATCGCCCAGCATGCCGAGGAGCCCCGGCTGACCGTCGGCGCGCAGGCGCACGAAGGCGAGCAGGCCGCGCGCCTGGGCTACACCGGCTGGCCCGCTTCAGCGGAAGAGTCGATCGTCGCCCGCGACTGCCTGCTCGCCCAGCACGCCAACGCGCGGCTGCACGTCTGCCACGTCTCGACCTCGGGCACGGCCGACATCCTGAAGTGGGCCAAGGAGCGCGGCACCAAGGTCTCGGCCGAGGTCACCCCGCACCATCTGCTGCTGACCGACGAGCGGCTCGCCACTTACGACCCGGTCAACAAGGTCAACCCGCCGCTGCGCACCGGGTCCGACGCCGAGAAGCTGCGCGCCGCGCTGGCCGAGGGCGTCATCGACTGCGTCGCCACCGACCACGCGCCGCACGCCGTCCAGGACAAGGACTGCGAGTGGAACTCGGCCCGCCCCGGCATGCTCGGCCTCCAGACCGCGCTGTCGATCGTGGTCGAGACCATGGTCCGCACCGGCCTGCTCGACTGGCGGGGCGTGGCGCGCGTGATGAGTGAGCGGCCAGCCGAGATCGGCAACCTGTCCGATCACGGCCGCCCGATCGAGGTCGGCGAACCGGCCAACCTGACGCTGGTGGACCCGGACACTGAATGGACCGTGCGAGGCGTCGAGTTCGCGAGCATCGCGGCGAACACCCCGTACGAAGGAATGCGGCTCCCCGGCGTGGTGATGGCGACGTTGCTGCGCGGGCGGATCACCGCGCGGGAAGGGAAGATCGCACCATGAGTGACCGGATTCTGCTGACCCTGGCGGTCTTCGCCTTCTTCCTCGTCTGCGTCCTCCTGATGTGGCGCGGCTGGCGGCGGAAGTCCCGTGCGCAGAGTGTCCAGGTGCCGCCGTTCGCCGAGATCCCGGCCGAACCCGGCGGCTTTGAACTGGAGTCAAGCGGGGTTTACATCAGCACGACGACCGCGGGGCACTGGCAGGAGCGCGTGGTCACCCGCGGCGCCGGCCTGCGCACCGGCGCGGTCTGGCGGCTGCACGCCGACGGCATCGCCATCGAACGCGGCGGCGCCCCGGACTTCTGGATCCCTCGCACGTCCGTCACCGGCGTCCGCAAGGACAAGGGAATGGCCGGGAAGGTGATGGGCATCGACGCGCTGCTCGTCATCACCTGGCTGGCGGGTGACGTCGAACTGGACACCGGATTCCGCGGCGACGACGTCGACGACTATCCACAGTGGATCGAAGCTTTGCAAGACACTCGCAACGACATCAAGGGAGGTGCCTGATGAGCACCGCGAACGGCATTAGGACCCCCGCGGCACTGGTCCTGGAAGACGGCCGGATCTTCCGCGGCTCCGCGTACGGCGCCCGTGGCCGGAGCTTGGGCGAGGCGGTGTTCTGTACCGGCATGACCGGCTACCAGGAGACGCTGACCGACCCCTCCTACCACCGGCAGATCGTGGTCCAGACCGCGCCGCAGATCGGGAACACCGGCTGGAACGACGAGGACGACGAGTCCTCGCGCATCTGGGTCTCGGGTTACGTCGTCCGCGACCCGGCGCGAACCCCGTCCAACTGGCGCTCGAAGCGCACGCTGGACGAGGAACTGGAGCGCCAGGGCGTCGTCGGGATCTCCGAAGTGGACACTCGCACGCTGACCAGGCACCTGCGCGAACAGGGCGCCATGCGGTCCGGCGTGTTCTCGGGTGAGGCGCTGGGCAGCGACGAGGAAATGCTCGCCGAGGTGAAGGCCAGCCCGCAGATGAAGGGCGCCGACCTCGCCGGTGAGGTCACCACGAAGCAGACGTATGTGGTCAAGCCGCGGGGGGAGACCCGCTTCCGCGTCGCCGCGCTGGACCTGGGCATCAAGTCCAACACCCCGCGCATGATGGCCGCGCGCGGCATCGAGGTGCACGTGCTGCCCTCGTCGTCCACTATGGACGAACTGCTCGCGGTCGAGGCGGACGGCGTGTTCCTGTCCAACGGCCCCGGCGACCCGGCGACCACCGCGCACGCGACGGAGCTGACGAAAGCGTTGCTACAGCGGGAAATCCCGCTGTTCGGCATCTGCTTCGGCAACCAGATCCTCGGTCGCGCGCTGGGACTGGGTACCTACAAGATGCGCTACGGCCACCGCGGGATCAACATCCCGGTGATCGACGTGGCGACCAAACGGGTCGCGATCACCGCGCAGAACCACGGATTCGCCCTCGAAGGCGAGCCGGGACAGCGGTTCGAGACGCCGTTCGGCGCCGCGCAGATCTCGCACTACTGCCCGAACGACGACACCGTCGAAGGTGTCCGCGCGTTCGACGTCCCCGCGTTCTCGGTGCAGTACCACCCCGAGGCCGCCGCCGGTCCGCACGACGCGGCCCCCCTGTTCGATGAGTTCGTCGCTTTGATGGAGAAGGCCAAGTAATGCCGAAGAGGACAGACATCCAGCACGTGCTGGTGATCGGCTCCGGGCCGATCGTGATCGGCCAGGCGGCGGAGTTCGACTACTCCGGCACCCAGGCCTGCCGCGTACTCCGCGAAGAGGGACTGCGCGTCTCGCTGGTGAACTCGAACCCGGCGACCATCATGACCGACCCCGAGTTCGCCGACGCCACCTACATCGAGCCGGTCACCCCGGACTTCGTCGAGAAGGTCATCGCCGAGGAACGCCCCGACGCGATCCTCGCGACCCTGGGCGGGCAGACGGCGCTGAACTGCGCGGTCGCCCTGCACGACCGCGGTGTGCTGGAGAAGTACGGCGTCGAGCTGATCGGCGCCGACATCGACGCCATCCAGCGCGGTGAGGACCGGCAGAAGTTCAAGAACATCGTCGCCGACATCGGCGCCGAGACCCCGCGCAGCCGCGTCTGCAACACCATGGACGAGGTCCGCGCGACCGTCGCCGAGGTCGGCCTCCCGGTGGTCATCCGGCCGTCGTTCACCATGGGCGGGCTCGGCTCGGGCATGGCGCACACCGACGAGGAGCTGGAGCGGCTCGCCTCCACCGGCCTCGACGAGTCGCCGGTCACCGAGGTGCTCATCGAGGAGAGCGTCCTCGGCTGGAAGGAGTTCGAACTCGAGCTCATGCGCGACCGGCACGACAACGTGGTGGTCGTCTGCTCGATCGAGAACATCGACGCGATGGGCGTGCACACCGGCGACTCGGTCACCGTCGCGCCCGCCATGACCCTGACCGACCGCGAGTACCAGCACATGCGCGACGTCGGCATCGCGGTGCTGCGCGAGGTCGGCGTCGACACCGGCGGCTGCAACATCCAGTTCGCGATCAACCCGGCCGACGGCCGCATGGTCGTCATCGAGATGAACCCGCGCGTCTCCCGCTCCAGCGCGCTGGCGTCGAAGGCGACCGGCTTCCCGATCGCCAAGATCGCCGCGAAGCTCGCCATCGGCTACACGCTCGACGAGATCCGCAACGACATCACCGGCGAGACCCCGGCGGCCTTCGAGCCGACGCTGGACTACGTCGTGGTG
Organism: Amycolatopsis sp. cmx-11-12; assembly: GCF_046269425.1. Classification (NCBI taxonomy): domain Bacteria; kingdom Bacillati; phylum Actinomycetota; class Actinomycetes; order Pseudonocardiales; family Pseudonocardiaceae; genus Amycolatopsis; species Amycolatopsis sp. cmx-11-12. The sequence continues at coordinate 27,078 of NZ_JADNQM010000011.1, forward strand.
AAGGTGCCGCGGTTCGCCTTCGAGAAGTTCCCCGGCGCCGACCCCACGCTGACGACGACGATGAAGAGCGTCGGCGAGGCGATGTCGTTCGGCCGCAGCTTCCCCGAGGCGCTCGGCAAGGCACTGCGCTCCATCGACACCAAGGCCACCGGCTTCTGGACCCGCCCCGACCCCGACGGCGCGACGCTGGAGTCCATTTTGGACGCTCTGCGCACTCCGCACGACGGTCGCCTCTACGAGGTCGAGCGGGCGCTGCGGTTCGGCGGCACCGTGGCGCAGATCCACGAGGCGTCGGGTATCGACCCGTGGTTCATCGACCAGATCGCCCTCATCGGCGAGGTCGGCGCCGAGGTCCGTGACGCGCTGGTGCTGGACGAGCCGCTGTTGCGGCGGGCGAAGCGCACCGGCCTGTCGGACCAGCAGATCGCCGCATTGCGGCCGGAACTGGCGGGCGAGGACGGCGTCCGCGCGTTGCGCCGCCGTCTCGGCGTGCGGCCGGTGTACAAGACCGTCGACACCTGCGCGGCCGAGTTCGCGGCCAAGACGCCGTACCACTACTCGGCCTACGAGACCGACCCCGCGGCGCAGTCGGAGATCACCGCGCAGACCGAGAAGCCGAAGGTGCTGATCCTCGGCTCCGGGCCGAACCGCATCGGGCAGGGCATCGAGTTCGACTACTCGTGCGTGCACGCCGCGATCGCGTTGCGCGAGGCCGGTTTCGAAGCGGTCATGGTCAACTGCAACCCCGAGACCGTCTCCACCGACTACGACACCTCGGACAGGCTCTACTTCGAGCCGCTGTCGTTCGAGGACGTCCTGGAAGTGGTCAACGCCGAGCAGGAGTCGGGCACCGTCGCCGGGGTCATCGTGCAGCTGGGCGGCCAGACCCCGCTCTCGCTCGCGAAGCGCCTCGCCGACGCCGGTGTCCCGGTGATCGGCACCTCCCCGGACGCGATCCACCTCGCCGAGGACCGCGGCGCGTTCGGCGAGGTCCTCACCGACGCCGGGCTGCCCGCGCCGAAGTACGGCACGGCGACCTCGTTCGAGGGTGCGAAGCGGATCGCCGACAAGATCGGCTACCCGGTACTGGTGCGGCCGTCCTACGTGCTCGGCGGGCGCGGCATGGAGATCGTCTACGACGAGGAGTCCCTCGCCGGCTACATCCACCGCGCCACCGAAGTCACCCCCGAGCATCCGGTGCTGGTGGACCGGTTCCTCGACGACGCCATCGAGATCGACGTCGACGCGCTGTTCGACGGCGACGAGCTGTTCCTCGGCGGCGTCATGGAGCACATCGAGGAGGCCGGGATCCACTCCGGCGACTCGTCGTGCGCGCTGCCGCCGATCACGCTGGGCCGGACCGACATCGAGACGGTGCGCCGCTCGACCGAGGCCATCGCACGCGGCGTCGGCGTCCGCGGGCTGCTGAACGTCCAGTACGCGCTCAAGGACGACGTCCTGTACGTCCTGGAGGCCAACCCGCGCGCCTCGCGGACGGTGCCGTTCGTGTCGAAGGCGACCGCGGTGCCGCTCGCCAAGGCCGCGGCGCTGATCATGACCGGCTCGTCGATCAAGGAACTGCGCGAGTCCGGCGTCCTCCCGGCCGAGGGTGACGGGGGCCACATGCCCGCCGATTCGCCCGTCGCGGTCAAGGAAGCGGTCCTGCCGTTCCACCGTTTCCGCACCCCCGAGGGCCACGGCGTCGACTCGCTGCTCGGCCCGGAGATGAAGTCCACCGGTGAGGTCATGGGTGTCGACGTCTCCTTCGGGAAGGCGTTCGCCAAATCCCAGGCCGGTGCCTACGGTTCGCTGCCGACGTCGGGCAAGGTGTTCGTCTCGGTCGCCAACCGCGACAAGCGTTCGCTGGTGTTCCCGGTGAAGCGGCTGGCAGACCTCGGTTTCGAGATCCTCGCCACCTCCGGTACGGCGGAAGTGTTGCGGCGCAACGGGATTCCCTGCACCGTCGTGCGCAAGCACTACGAAGGTTCGGCCGAAGGGGAGCAGAACGTCGTGGACGTCATCCTCAGCGGTGAAGTCCAGATGGTGATCAACACCCCTTACGGCAACAGCGGTCCCCGCATCGACGGCTACGAAATCCGTACCGCCGCGGTGTCGCGGGACATCCCCTGCATCACCACGGTGCAGGGCGCGGCGGCGGCCGTGCACGGGATAGAGGCCGTCATCAAGGGAGACATCGGCGTGCGCTCGCTGCAGAGCCTTCAGGCGGCGCTGAAGGCCAAGGCGTGAGCGGGCGGTTCGGGGCGAGGCTGGCGCGGGCGGTCGCGGAGAAGGGACCGCTTTGCGCCGGGATCGACCCCCATCCCGGCTTGCTCCAGGCGTGGGGTCTTCCGGCGGACGCGGGCGGTCTGGAGAAGTTCGCCCTCACGGCCGCTGAGACGATCGCGCCCGAGGTCGCGGTGATCAAGCCCCAGTCGGCCTTTTTCGAGGCCTACGGGCCTGCTGGGGTCGCCGTTCTGGCCAAGACGATGAAGGTGTGCCGGGAAGCGGGCGCGCTCGTCCTGCTGGACGTCAAACGCGGCGACATCGGTTCGACGATGGCGGCGTACACGGCGGCGTTCCTGCCCATGGGGGCGGAACTCGAGGCCGACGCCATCACGGTGTCGCCGTACCTCGGATTCGGCTCACTGGACTTCGCCGTCGAGGTTGCGCAGGCGCAAGGCAAGGGGCTGTTCGTCCTCGCGCGCACCTCCAACCCGGAGGCGCAGGGATTGCAGAACGCCTTGCTGCCCAACGGAAAGACCGTCGCGCAGGACATCGTCGACACGGCGGGCGCGCATAACGCCGGTGTCGGGCCGTTGGGTGACATCGGTGTCGTCGTCGGCGCCACCATCGCGCCGGGAGAGCTCGATCTGAGCAAGCTGAACGGTCCCGTCCTGGCACCCGGTTTCGGGGCACAGGGGGCCACTCCGGCCGATTTGCGGGCGCTTTTCGGGCCGACGCTGCCCGGTGTGCTGCCCGCGTCTTCGCGCGACGTCCTCAAGCACGGGCCGGACCCCGAAGCGTTGCGTGCGGCCGTTCGGAGGACACGGGATTCCCTCGGTTCCCTGGAAAACGGCCAATAGCAGGCCCGGGAATCGGTCATGACCAGCCACCCCCGCATTGTGGGCCGAGGTAACGGGTGGGTACCGTCGCCACACCCACCCAGATTTGAGAACTACCGGAGGAAAACGTGGCACTTCCCCAGCTGACAGAGGAACAGCGCGCTGCGGCGCTGGAGAAGGCCGCCGCCGCCCGCCGCATCCGTGCTGAGCTGAAGGAGCGGCTGAAGCGGGGCGGTACCACTCTGGTCGACGTGTTGAAGCAGGCCGAGGAGAACGAAGTCCTCGGCAAGATGAAGGTCTCGGCTCTGCTCGAGGCTCTTCCGGGCGTCGGCAAGGTCCGTGCCCAGCAGACCATGGAACGACTGGAGATCGCACCCAGCCGTCGTCTTCGCGGCCTCGGCGACCGGCAGCGCAAGGCGCTGCTGGCCGAATTCAGCGGCGAGTGAGCGGCACCGGTCAGGACCACCCGGTGACCCCGGGCGCTGACCGCGGCGGTGAGCCGGTGGCGGGATTCAACTCCCGGCACCGGCTCACGGTCGTATCAGGGCCTTCGGGAGTCGGGAAGTCGAGCGTGGCGGGGGAGCTGCGCAAGCTGGATCCGGAGATCTATTTCAGTGTTTCGGTGACCACCAGGAAGCCGAGGCCGGGTGAGGTGGACGGCGAGCACTACCACTTCATCGACCGCGCCGAGTTCGACCGCATGGTCGCCGCCGGCGAGCTGCTGGAGCACGCCGAGTTCACCGGCAACTGCTACGGCACCCCGCGCGAACCCGTGGAGCGGGCCTTGGCTGCAGGCCGCAACGCCGTACTGGAGATCGAACTCCAGGGCGCGCGGCAGATCCGCAAGGCGATGCCGGAGGCGCGGCTGGTGATGCTGATGCCGCCGTCGTGGGACGAACTGGTCGGCAGGCTGACCAGCCGCGGCACCGAGAACGAGGCCGCGGTGAAGGCCAGGCTGGCCGAGGCGGAGCGCGAACTCGCCGCCGCCGGGGAGTTCGACGAGCGGGTCGTCAACGCCGACGTGCGAGACGCCGCCGAGCAGTTGCTAAACTTGATAACCGGCGACATCTCAACCGAAGATTCGGAGCACCACGAGTGACGACTCAGGCCACGCTGCACGAAGAGCTCGAAGGCATCACCAATCCGCCCATCGACGACCTCCTCGAGAAGGTCAGCTCGAAGTACGCGCTGGTGATCTACTCGGCCAAGCGCGCTCGCCAGATCAACGACTACTACGCCCAGCTGGGCGAGGGCCTGCTGGAGTACGTCGGCCCGCTGGTCGAGCCGGGCCCGCGCGAGAAGCCGCTGTCCATCGCCCTGCGCGAGATCCACGGTGGCCTGCTCGAGCACACCGAGGGTGAGTAGGCCCAAGGTAGTTCTTGGCGTAGGTGGCGGCATCGCCGCTTACAAGGCCTGTGAGGTCCTGCGCGGGCTGACCGAGTCCGGTCACGACGTCCGCGTGGTCCCCACGGAAGCCGCGCTGAACTTCGTCGGCGCGGCCACCTTCGAGGCACTGTCCGGCCACCCGGTGCACACCGGCGTGTTCACCGAAGTGCCCGAGGTTCAGCACGTCCGCGTCGGCAAGGAAGCCGATCTGGTGATCGTCGTGCCGGCCACGGCGAACCTGCTGGCCAAGGCCGCGCACGGTATCGCGGACGACCTGCTGACGAACACCCTGCTCACCGCCCGGTGTCCGGTCGCCTTCTTCCCGGCGATGCACACCGAGATGTGGGAGCACCCGGCCACCCGCGACAACGTGGCGCTGCTGCGCTCACGCGGTCTGGTCGTCGCCGAACCCGCCGCTGGCAGGCTCACCGGCGCCGACACCGGCAAGGGACGGCTCGCCGACCCGGCCGAGATCGTCGACCTGGCCAGGCTCCTGCTCGCCGTGCCGAACGCCCTGCCGCGCGACCTCGAAGGCGTGCGCGTGGCGATTTCGGCGGGCGGCACCCGTGAGCCGCTGGACCCGGTCCGTTACCTGGGCAACCGCTCGTCGGGCAAGCAGGGTTACGCGCTGGCTCGCGTCGCCGCCCAGCGTGGCGCCGACGTCACCCTGGTCGCCGCGCACACCGTCGCGCTGCCGGAGCCGGCGGGCGCGAAGGTCGTCCACGTGTCGACAGCCGAGGAGATGCGCCAGGCGATGCACGCCGAGGCCGCTTCCGCGGACATCCTGGTGATGGCCGCCGCCGTTGCCGACTTCCGGCCGTCGAACCGGGCCGACCACAAGATCAAGAAGTCCGACGACGCGCCGGATCCGGTGGTCGAGCTCGCGCGCAACGCGGACATCCTGGCCGAACTGGTGCGGAACCGGACAGCGGGCCAGCTGGTCGTCGGGTTCGCCGCGGAAACCGGGGACGACAAGGGTGGCGTCCTGGACCACGCTCGGGTCAAATTGAAGCGCAAGGGCGCGGACCTGCTGGTGGTGAACGCCGTCGGCGAGGGAAAGGCGTTCGGGACCGAGGACAACTCGGGCTGGTTGCTCGGGGCCGACGGCACCGAGATTCCGATCCCGCTCGGCGCCAAGGCCGAACTGGCGTCCACATTGTGGGACGCTGTTGTGAACTTGATGAAGCGTTGAGAGGCCCTCCACCGATAGTCAGTACGCTTGAGTTCAAGCTGAGGGGTGCCTGACTTTCTGGGCATCAGACGTCTAGGTGAGGGAGTGACGGCCACCGTGACCGCGTCCACGAGCAGACTGTTCACATCGGAATCGGTGACTGAGGGTCATCCCGACAAAATTTGCGATGCCATCAGTGATTCGATCCTGGACGGCCTGCTGGCCAAGGATCCGCGCAGCCGGGTGGCGGTCGAAACCCTCATCACCACCGGGCAGGTGCATGTCGCCGGAGAGGTGACCACCGAGGCCTACGCGGACATCCCGACCATCGTCCGCGACGTGATCCTGAAGATCGGCTACGACTCTTCGGCCAAGGGCTTCGACGGCAACTCCTGCGGCGTCAACGTCGCGATCGGCTCCCAGTCGCCCGACATCGCGCAGGGTGTCGACACCGCGTACGAGTCCCGCGTCGAGTCCGACGAGGACGAGATCAACCGCCAGGGCGCCGGCGACCAGGGCCTGATGTTCGGCTACGCCTGCTCGGACACCCCCGAGCTGATGCCGCTGCCGATCGCGCTGGCGCACCGGCTCTCGCAGCGGCTGACCAGGGTCCGCAAGGACGGCGTGCTGCCGTACCTGCGCCCGGACGGCAAGACCCAGGTCACCATCGAGTACGCCGGTGACCAGCCGGTGCGGCTCGACACGGTGGTCGTGTCCACCCAGCACGCGGACGGCATCGACCTGGAGCAGATGCTCGGCGTCGACGTCCGCGAGCACGTGGTCGCGCCGGAGCTCGCCGAGCTCGGCCTCGACACCTCCAACGTGCGGCTGCTGGTCAACCCGACCGGCCGCTTCGTCATCGGCGGCCCGATGGGTGACGCGGGCCTGACCGGCCGCAAGATCATCGTCGACACCTACGGCGGCATGGCCCGCCACGGTGGCGGCGCGTTCTCCGGCAAGGATCCCTCCAAGGTCGACCGTTCGGCCGCGTACGCGATGCGCTGGGTGGCGAAGAACGTCATCGCCGCCGGCCTCGCCTCGCGCGCCGAGGTCCAGGTCGCCTACGCGATCGGCAAGGCGGCCCCGGTGGGCCTCTTCGTCGAGACGTTCGGCACCGAGACGGTCGACCCGTCGAAGATCCAGAACGCCATCACGGAGGTCTTCGACCTGCGTCCGGCGGCGATCATCCGCGACCTCGACCTGCTTCGCCCGATCTACGCGCCGACGGCCGCGTACGGCCACTTCGGCCGTCCCGAGCTGAATCTCCCGTGGGAGAGCACGGCGCGGGCCGCGGACCTGAAGTCGGCCGCGGGCGCCTGAGTCGTCTGTGAAGGCCTCCTTGCCTACCTTGAGGGTAGGGAAGGAGGCCTTCGCTACGTCGGAAGTACATGAAGGGGTCCTTCACGGCGCTAGGCGCAAGGAAGGGGGCCTTCATGTACTGAGCAAGAGGTGTGAAGGTCGAGTTTCTGCGGCTGAGCCGCGTGAAGGAGGCCTTCACGGCACTTCGCGGCGAGACGTGCCCAAGCGCCGCGTGCTATGAAAGGTCCCTTCATTGCAAATTTCGCAATGAAAGTCCCGTTCATAACATGGCGGTGACAGGCTGTGTCGGGTCAGTCTGGTAGAGATCACCCGGTGAGCAGCAGTCCCGAACCGACCCCGCTGTGGGACCTCCCGGAGCCGCCGAAGGCCGAACCGGCGCGGAAGGCCAAGCCGTCCCGCGCGAAAAGCGCCAGCCGTCGCGGCGCGCAGAACCCCGCGCCCGAGAACCCGGTCGCGCGGATCGTCGTGGACATCCCGCTCACGCATCTCGACCGGACCTTCGACTACCGGATCCCGGAAAAGCTGCACGGGACCGCCGTGCCCGGCTGCCGGGTGCGTGTCCGCTTCGCGGGCCAGCTCGTCGACGGGTATCTCGTCGAGCGCACTGACACCACGGAGTTCACCGGGAAGCTCGCGTACATCGACCGCGTGACCTCCAGTGAGCCGGTGCTGCCCCCGTCGCTGCACACGCTCTGCCGGTCGGTCGCCGACCGGTACGGCGGCACGCTCAGCGACGTCCTGCGGCTGGCCATCCCGTCCCGGCACGCGAAGGTCGAAGGCGAGCCGCCCGCCGAGTCCGCGCCGACGCCGGAAGCGCCCGAAACCACCGCCTGGGAGAAGTATCAGAGCGGACCTGCGTTCCTGGAGGCCGTCGCGGAGCGGCGTCCGGCCAACGCCGTCTGGCAGGCGTTGCCGGGGGAGGATTGGCCGCGCCGGCTCGCCGAAGCCGCGGCGGTGGCGGCCGCTGCCGGACGTGGCGTCGTGATGGTGGTCCCCGACCATCGTGATCTCACGCGGTTGCACGACGCGTGCGCCGAACTGATGGGTTCGGAGGCCGTGGTCGCGCTGATCGCCGGGCTGGGCCCCGCCGAGCGCTACCGCCGCTGGCTCGCGGTGCTGCGGGGCGCGGTGCGGGTCGTCGTCGGGACGCGCGCGGCGATGTTCGCGCCGGTCGCCGATCCTGGCCTGTTCGTGGTGTGGGACGACGGCGACGACGTCCACCTCGACCAGCACGCGCCGTATCCGCACGTCCGTGACGTGTTGATGGACCGCGCGCACGCCGCGAAAGGGTCCATGCTCGTCGCCGGTTTCGCGCGCACCGCCGAGGCGCAGTTCCTGGTCGAGTCGGGCTGGGCGCAACCACTCGTGGCGGCCCGTCCCGAACTGCGGGCTGCCGCGCCCCGGGTGACGCCGGTCGGCGAGGACTTCGACGTCGCTCGGGACGAAGCGGCGAAAGCGGCACGGCTCCCGTCGGTCGCCTTTGAGGCGGCGCGGCAGTCGCTGGCGGGCGGATTCCCTGTGCTGGTACAGGTTCCGCGGCGCGGGTACGTTCCGGGGCTCGCTTGCGGCAATTGCCGGACGTCCGCGCACTGCCGTCGCTGCGCGGGCCCGCTTTCCTTGCCGGGTGGGCTGATCGACGGCGCGCCGAGGCCGCCCGCCTGCCGGTGGTGCGGTGTCCCCGAGACGAACTTCCATTGCGCCGCTTGCGGTTCCGTGCGGTTGCGGGCGGTCGTCGTCGGCTCCAAGCGGACCGCGGAAGAACTGGGCCGCGCGTTCTCGGGATTTCCGGTGCGGACCTCGGGTGCGTCGGAGGTTTTGGCTTCAGTGCCAGGAAAACCGGCGCTGATCGTGTGCACGCCGGGGGCCGAGCCGGTCGCGGAAGGCGGTTACGGCGCGGCGTTGCTGCTGGACGGCTGGGCGTTGCTGGGGCGGCAGGATCTGCGCGCGGGGGAGGAGACCCTGCGCCGCTGGATGGCGGCCGCGGCGTTGGTGCGCCCGGGTACCGAAGGCGGTCGCGTGTTCGTCGGCGCCGAAGCGGGTCTCTCGGTCGTGCAGGCGCTGGTGCGGTGGGACCCGGGCTGGCACGCGAGCCAGGAACTGGCCGGACGGCGTGAACTCGGCTTCCCGCCCGCGATGCGGATGGCGAGCGTCGAAGGTACCCCGCACGCGGTCGCCGGGCTGCTCGACGACCTCGCCCTGCCGGAGACCGGCGAGGTACTGGGACCGGTGCCGCTCGGCGACGTCGACGAGGACGGCAACGCCGAACGCGAGCGCGCCTTGGTGCGCGTCGCTCGTCCGGACGGGAAGGCGCTCGCCGCCGCCGTCCACGACGCCGCCGCCAAACGGGACGCGCGCAAGGCCACCGAGCCCATCCGGATCCAACTCGACCCCCTCGAACTCATCTAGCGCACCCCACCCACGCCGCAATTCGGCACCTACTTGCGTTCCTTCAGCGCAAGTAGGTGCCGAATTGCGGGGGGGTTAGAGCGTCGTGCCGAGGGTGGCGAGGACGTCGGCGCGGGGCGAAGTGCCCGGAGCGGGCGTAGCGGGCTTCGAGGCGGAGCCGCCGAGGGCGGCCGTGAGCAGCGTGACGATCTGCGACGAGATCGCCGCCCGGCGCGCCTCGAAGTCGGCGTCGGTCAGCGCCGAAGGATCGGCGGGCGTGCCGAGGACGGGCGTGTGCAGGTGCCCGCCCGCGATCCCGGCCAGCCCGAGTCCCGTCCGCAATCGGTTCGCGCGATATTGCGACTCGTTCGAAAGATAGTTTCCGCCCCCGCCGGAAGCCGCGATCTCGCCGGGCTTCGGCGCATCCGTCCGGCAGACCGCCGTCCCCGTCCCCGGTTTCGTGCTGTCCGGCCACACGCAGAACGCCTGGTTGTACAGGACCTGGTACGCCCCGGCGGGCGCGGCGAGCATCTTTTCGTACGGCAGCGTGGTTTCGATGAACTGGACGTCCGGCTGCGGCCAGCCGCGCGCGGGTGGCACCTGGCCGCGGACGGACTCGTCGAGGTTGTCCGGCGAACCACCACGCCAGGCACCGGCCCACCGCTCGATGTCGAACCGGCCGGGACGGCCCTGGCTGATCGTCATGATCAGTTCCGGGCGCCGGAGGCGGTCCTTCAGCGCCTGGCCGTAGGCCGCCTCGACGATGCCGGTGTCGAAGTAGCTCCACACCACCGGGAACGACACGGCCTGCACCAGCGCGGGACCGGTCGGCGTCTGGATCACCTTGCCGTCCAGGTGCAGCGCGGCCGCGCCGGACGGGTTCGCGATGCGGACGCCCGCGCCGTTGAGCGTGAACGGGTCGAATCCGCTCACCATCACCCGGCGAAGCTTCGGACCGGCAGGGAAACGGGAGTCGTCGAGACCGCGGGCGCCGACGTCGAACGTCTTCAGCAGGCCGGCGCGGGCGGGGGCCGACAGCGTGAAGCGCGGCGTCCATTGGCGCAGCGCCTTGCTCATCTGCAAACGCGCCCAGTACAGCGGGCGGTCGTCGGCCTTGTCGATACCGCCGAGATCGGGACGGCGGCCCTGCGCGCGGTCTACGGCGGTCCGCCAAAGCCCGTCACCGGCGGTCTCCGCGAGCTTCTCCGCGCGCAAAGCGGTCTTCGTCGCGCAGAGCCGCGTCGTGAAGTCGGAGACGAGCTTGTCGAACCCGGCCAGCCGGACGAGTTCCGGGCCGACCGCGGGACCGCCCGACGGCATCGTCGCGGTGAGCCGCTTCTCCTCGACGGTGATCGCCGCGGCGTCGTCGAAGCAGCCACGTGCCGTTTCGGCCTGCGCGACGCCGGGGACCGCGAGGACGGGGAGGGCGATGAGCAGCGGGAGGAGAGCGCTCCATCGCCTGCCGGGAGTCTTCATGGACCGCATTCTGCTCATCCCGGCAGGGCCGCACTACCGACCTTCGCAGGTCTGAGCGGGACTTGGCGGGGTCTTGTCCGGGGTGGACAGGCGGGGCAGACTCGCGCCATGGCCGCGCACAGAAGCACTCTGGGACGCATCACCGCAGTCGCCGCGATCGCCGCTCTGGTCGGTGCCGCCGCGCCGGGTACCGCCTCCGCGGCTCCACCGACGCCCAAGTCACCGACCGCCGTCGGCTACCTGGGCGCCGTGTCGAGCATCGACGCGGACGCGACCGCGATCGGCACGAAGATCCTGCGTGAGGGCGGCAACGCCGTCGACGCGGCCGTCGCGACGGCCGCCGCGCTGGGCGTCACCGACCCGTTCTCCGCCGGTGTCGGCGGTGGCGGCTTCTTCGTCTACTACGACGCGCGCAGCGGCAAGGTGCACACCCTCGACGGCCGCGAGACCGCGCCTTCGAGCGCGAACGAGAACCTGCTTGTCGAGAACGGCAAGGCGATCCCGTTCGCCGAGGCCGTCACCAGCGGGCTCAGCGTCGGCGTCCCCGGCACGCCCGCCACCTGGCAGGAAGCGCTCCGCAAGTGGGGGACCAAGTCGCTGGCGAAGGCGGTCAAGCCCGCCGAGGAACTCGCTCGCAAGGGCTTCACCGTCGACCAGACCTTCGCCACCCAGATCTCCAACAACGCCGCCCGCTTCTCTGCGTTCCCGTCGACCAGGTCGCTGTACCTGCCCGGCGGGGCGCCGCCCGCGGTCGGCACGACGTTCAAGAACCCGGATCTCGCCGGCACGTACGCGCAACTCGCCGCGAAGGGCACCGACGTCCTCTATCGGGGGCCGATCGGCGCGGACGTGGTGAACACCGTGCGGAAGCCGCCGGTCGACCCCGCCTCGGCGCTGAACGTGCGACCCGGCGACATGACCGCGGCCGACCTCGCCAAATACCGCGTGGTGGAGCGGAAGCCGACCAAGACCGAGTACCGCGGCCTCGACGTCTACGGCATGCCCGCGCCGTCGTCCGGTGGGCTGACCGTCGGCGAGGCGCTGAACATCCTCGAGAACAAGAAGCTGAGCAAGCTGGAGAAGGCCGACTACCTGCACTACTTCCTGGAGTCGACCCGGTACGCCTTCGCCGACCGCAACCGGTGGATCGGCGACCCGGCCTTCGTCGACGTCCCGGCGAAGGAGCTGATCAGCCAGAAGTTCGCCGACAGCCGCGCGTGCCTGATCGACCCCGCGAAGGCCGGGACGAGCCCGGTCGCGCCCGCCGACCCGCGTAAGCCGGTGCCGTGCGCCGCGGGGACGAACTCCGCGCCGACGCCGTACGAGGGCGAGAACACCACGCATCTCACGGTCGCCGACCGGTGGGGCAACGTCGTCGCCTACACGCTGACCATCGAGCAGGAAGGCGGCAGCGGGATCGTCGTGCCTGGCCGCGGGTTCCTGCTCAACAACGAACTGACCGACTTCTCCTTCACCCCGGTGACGCCGGGCGTGCCCGACCCGAACCTGCCGGGCCCGGCCAAGCGGCCGCGTTCGTCGATGGCGCCGACCATCGTGCTCGACCACGGCAAGCCGTTCCTCGCCGTCGGCTCGCCCGGTGGCGCGTCGATCATCACCACCGTGCTGCAGATCCTCACCGGCCGCATCGACCGCGGCCTGAAACTGGTCGACGCGATCGCCGAACCGCGCGCCTCGCAGCGGAACTCGGCGTCCGCGCAGGTCGAGCAGTCGTTCCTCGACCAGGCCGGGGTGCTCGCGGTGTTGAAGGCCAAGCAGCAGGGCTTCTCGACGACACCAGCTGAGATCGGCGCCGCGACCGGTGTCGAACGGCTGCGGGACGGGCGGTGGCTCGCGGCCGCCGAACCGACCCGGCGGGGTGGCGGCTCGGCGGCCGTCGTCCTGCCCTGGCCGCCCAGGTAGACCGGGCGCAAGTAGTCCTCTAGTTGCGGTGAGGGGTGCCGAGCGGACCTGACTGACGTGCAATGAAGGGGCCTTTCATAGCAAATTTTGCTATGAAAGGCCCCTTCATTGCAGGCGGCCACGCAGCACAGGGACAGCGAGCGCGCCGGGTGAGCGGGGCCCTTCTAGACTGAGCGGCGATGTTCGCCCAGTCAGAGGTACCCGTCCCCCCGGTGGAGGTGCGTTGATGCGCCTCGTCTTCGCCGGTACTCCCGAACCCGCCGTCCCGTCGCTGCGCGCGCTCCTCGCGTCCGAGCAGCACGAGGTCGTCGCCGTCGTGACCCGTCCGGACGCGCAGGCGGGCCGTGGCCGTCATGTCGTGCGGTCCCCGATCGGCGCGCTGGCCGACGAGCACGGGATCGAGGTGCTGACCCCGCCGAAGGCGAGTGACCCCGCGTTCCTCGCCCGGCTCGCGGAGATCGCCCCCGACGCGTGCCCTGTCGTCGCGTACGGGGCGTTGCTGCCCCAGGCCGCGTTGGACATCCCGAAGCACGGCTGGGTCAACCTGCACTTCTCGCTGCTGCCCGCGTGGCGCGGCGCCGCGCCGGTCCAGGCCGCGATCCGCGCCGGGGACGAGATCACCGGCGCCTCGACGTTCCGCATCGTCAAGGAACTCGACGCGGGCCCGGTCTACGGCGTGATCACCGAGCAGATCACCGCCACCGACACCGCCGGGGAACTGCTCGGCCGGTTGTCGGAGTCCGGGGCGAAGCTGCTCGTGTCCACGATGGACGGAATCGCCGACGGCACGCTGCGCGCGGTCGAGCAGACCGGTGACGGCGTGAGTTACGCGCCCAAGGTGACCGTCGAGGACGCACGCGTGTCGTTCGCCGACCCGGCCGCCGCGGTCGACCGGCAGATCCGCGCGGTCAGCCCGGAACCGGGCGCGTGGGCGGAGTTCCGGGGCGAGCGGCTGAAGCTCGGCGCGGTGACGGTCGTCGACGAACCGGGGCCCCCGCCGGGCGAACTGGTCGTGGAGCGCAAGCGGGTCCTGGTCGGCACGGCGTCGAAACCGGTGCGGCTGGGCGAAGTGCAGGCGCAGGGGAAGAAGCGGATGGCGGCCACCGACTGGGCGCGCGGTACGAGGATCGAACAAGGAGAGCGCCTGCAGTGAACGAGCGTAGGGAACGTCGGCCGTCGAGGCCGGAGCGAGGCCGTCCGGCCCCGCGTAAGGAAGGGCCCAGCCGCCCGCCGCAGATCGACCCGGCCCGCCAGGTCGCCTTCGACGTCCTGCGCGCCGTCCGTGAAGACGACGCGTACGCGAACTTGGTGCTGCCGCAACTGCTGCGCAACCGCCGGATCTCCGGCCGTGACGCGGCGCTGGCCACCGAACTGACCTACGGGACCTGCCGCGCGGTCGGCATGCTGGACGCCGTCATCGAGGCCTGCCTCGTCGACCGCCCGCTGGCCAAGGTCGATGCCGTGGTGCTGGACGGCCTGCGCCTCGGCGCGTACCAGCTGCTGCGCACCCGTATTCCCGAGCACGCCGCCGTCGGGTCCACTGTGGACCTCGTCCGCGCCGAAGTCGGTTCCTGGATCGCGGGTTTCGTCAACGCGGTGCTGCGCTCGGTGTCCGAAAAGGACGAAGAGACCTGGCTGAACGAACTGGCCCCCGACGAGGCCGTGGACCCGATCGGCGCCTACGCGCTGCGGACGGCGCACCCCCGCTGGGTCGCGCGGTCGTTCGCGGAAGCGCTGGGGGACAAGGGACCCGAGCTGAAGGCGGCTCTCGAGGCCGACGACGACCGCCCCGACGTGCACCTGGTCGCCCGTCCCGGCGAGATCAGTGCCGACGAGCTGGCCGCCATCACCGGCGGCGACGAGGCCCCGTATTCGCCCTACGGCGTCCGGATGCCCGCGGGCTCCGGCGACCCCGGCGACATCGAGCCGATCAAGGAAAAGCTGGCCGCCGTGCAGGACGAGGGCAGCCAGCTGTGCGCCGTCGCCGTCACCAAGGTCCCGCTCACCGGCTCCGACGAGCGCTGGCTGGACCTGTGCGCCGGGCCGGGTGGCAAGGCCGCGCTGCTGGGCGCGCTGGCGGCGATCAGCGGCGCGACAGTCGACGCCGTCGAGAAGGCGCCGCACCGCGCGAAGCTGATCGAGAACGCCGTCCAGGGGCTTCCGGTGACCATCCACGTCGCCGACGGCCGCGAGAGCGGCCTCGAGCCGGGCTACGACCGTGTCCTTGTCGACGCGCCGTGCAGTGGCCTCGGCTCGCTGCGCCGCCGTCCGGAAGCGCGCTGGCGCCGTCAGCCCAGCGACATCTCGGACCTGACGAAACTGCAGGGCCAGCTGATCACCGCGGCGCTGGACCTGGTCCGCCCCGGCGGCATCGTGACCTACGTCGTCTGCTCGCCGCATCTGGCCGAGACCGAAGGCGTCGTGGGGGAGACCGCGCGCCGCGCCGGCGCCGAGATCGTCGACGCCCGGGAGTTCTTCCCCGGCGTCCCGCAGCTCGGCGACGGCCCGTACGTCCAGCTGTGGCCGCACCGCCACGGCACGGACGCGATGTTCTGCGCCGTCCTGCGGAAGCCGGATTCCGCCGGGTGAGCAAGGTCCTCGGCCTGGTCGCGAGCTCGTGCGGCGGACTGGACACCCGGTTCGCCGCGCAGCTCGCGGAACCGGCCGCGGACCGCGGCTGGGAACTCGCGATCACGCTGACCCCGACCGCGGCCCGCTGGCTGGAGAAGACCGGCGGGATCGGTGACCTGGAGAAGGTCACCGATCTGCCGGTCCGCAGCACCTCCCGGCTGCCGGGCGAACCCCGCCCGCATCCGGATCCCACGGTGTTCCTGTTCGCGCCCGCGTCCGCGAACTCCGTGGCGAAACTCGCGCTGGGCATCGCCGACAACCAGGCGCTGACCCTGCTCGGCGACGTCCTCGGCACGCCAGGGATCACGATCGTGCTCGGCTATCAGATCCAGGACACGCGGGTGCACCATCCGGCGTGGCAACGCCATCTCGACACCCTCGCCTCCGTCGGAGTCACCACCGCGAGGCTCACTCCGGAAGCGCCTTGGACTTCCGTGCTGGATCTGCTCCCTTAGCGAGCGCAGAACGCCGTGTCGAGGGCGGCCGCGAGATGCGCGGACGCCCCGTCCGGCAGCGGGTCCATGTTGGCGACGACGTTCACCCGCCTGCCGTGCGGAACCGCGCCCGAGATGTTCGCGAAGCCGACGATGTTCCCGCCGTGGCCCCAGAAAGTCCCGCCGCAGGACAACGGCACGGACGCGATCCCGAGCCCGTACGCGGCGCCGGGGATGCCCAGGTCGGCGGGCACCGTCCGCTGCAACTCCGCCTGCTGGGCACGCGGCAGGAGACGGCCGTCGGTGACCGCGCCGTAGAAGCGGTTCAGGTCCTCGGCGGTCGAAATGATCCCACCGGAAGCCCCGGCGGCCGAGGGATCGAACTCGGTGAAGTCGACGAGACCCGGCGCGTAGCCCCGGGGGTGCGGGGACGGCAGGCTCTCGTCGCCTCGCAGCGGCAGGTAGGTGTCGCGCAGGCCGAGCGGTTTGGCGATCCTGCTCCGGATCTCGGTGGCGACCGAGCGGCCGGTGAGCTTCTCGATGAGCATCCCGGCGATCACGTAGTTCGTGTTGGAGTAGGACCACTTCGCGCCCGGCTGGAACTCCGGCGGATGCGCGAGGCCGATCGCGACCAATTCCTCTGGTTCGGCACCGCGGTGCCGCCACTCGTCGATGTCGAGATCCCGGACATAGTTGTAGAGCCCGCTGGTGTGCTGGAGCAACTGCCGGACGGTGATCTTGGTGCCGTCGTTGCCGTTCCCGCGCACGAGACCGGGCAGATACCGGTCGATCGGCGTGTCCAGCCGGACTTTCCCCTCGGCGACCAGTTGTAGCACCACGACGGCGACGAAGGTCTTGGTGACGCTGGCCGCCCGGAACTTCGAGCCGCGCGGGAACGGGGTCCCGGTCTCGATGTTTCCGACGCCCTCGCGCTCCGACCATGTCCGCCCGGACGCGCTCGTCACCGTCGCCTGCGCGCCGGGGACACCGTCCTGCACCAGCGTTTTCAGTGCCTTGTCGACTTCGTCGTGCGGTTTGGTCACGGCGAGCGCCGGTGCGGCGGTGGTGGTGGCCAGCAGCGCGATCAGCGAGCCGATGGCGACGATCTTCTTACCTGGCAAGGTTTTCCGCATGATTCAAAGTTAGGGAGGCCGCGATCGGGCGGCCATGGGGCAGGCCCCCACCCCTCAACGGGGGCCTGCCCCACCCTCGGCTCTGCCCTAGGTCCCGTGGGATTCTTGGGGATCAGGGCAGTCCCCTTCGGCCCCGGGCACCGCTAGCGCAGGCTGTGGCCCGGTGCGACGATCCCGGTCTCGTAAGCGAACACGACTGCCTGGCTTCGGTTCGCCGCGCCCAGTTTCCCGAAGATGTTGCCCACATGGGTTTTGACGGTTTCGAGACTGATGACCAGATCGGCCGCTATGTCCATATTGGACATTCCGGTGGCGATGAGCCGCAGTACTTCGGTCTCCCGTTTCGTCAACGACGACGGCTGGGGCGCGAGTCCCGACGCCGCCGGGCGCGCGGTGACCATCCGCCGGATGGCGTCCGGGAAGAGCAGCGTCTCCCCGGCGGCGATGGTCCGGATGGCGTGCGCGAACTCCTCCTTGCGCGCCCGCTTCAGCAGGAACCCGCTCGCGCCGGCCAGCAGCGCGTCGTAGACGTAGTCGTCGTTGTCGAACGTCGTGATCACGAGGACCTTCGGCGGGTCGGGGATTTCGGCCAGCACCCGCCGGGTCGCCTCGATCCCGTCCACGCCGGGCATCCGGACGTCCATCAGGACCACGTCGGGATGCGTGCGCCGGACCAGGCTCACCACCTCGCCGCCGTCGCCCGCCTCGCCGACCACGGTCAGATCGGGCTGGTTCTCCAGCAGCGAACGCAATCCGGCGCGCAGCAACGGTTCGTCGTCGACGATCAGGACGCGCAATGTCATGAGTGCGACCGTAGCGGGATCGTGGTCACCAGTCGCCACAGCGGTTCCCCGTCGATGGCGGGCCCCGCGATGAGTTCGCCACGCAGCGCCTCGACGCGTTCGGTCAGGCCTGGCAACCCGTTGCCACCGCGATCCGACGTGGCGGCCATCTCCATGAGCGGGTTCACGATCTCGATCCGCAACGCGTCCGCCAGCACCGCGACCCGGACGGTCACCGGCCCGGGATGCGCGTGCCGCAACGCGTTCGTCAGTCCTTCTTGGACGATCCGGTACCCCTCCCGCGAAAGGGTCGCGGGCAGTTCGGCGGCCGGGCCGGTCAGCTCGTAGTCGATCACCGCGCCGCCGGAACGCGCCCGTTCGGCCAGTGTCGCGGCCTCGATGAGGCGTCGTTCGGGCTCGCGGGACGACCGGTCCTCGCGCAGCAGGCCGAGGACGTGGTCGAGGTCTTCGAGTGCCGCCCGGGACGATTCCTCGATGGTGCCCAGTGCCTTGCGCACCAGCTGCGGTTCGGAATCGACCAGTTCGGCGGCCGCGGCGGCCTGGATGGTCGACGTCGTCAGGGTGTGGCCGATCGAGTCGTGCAGCTCACGGGCCAATCGGTTGCGCTGCTCGAAGTGGTTCGCCCGAACCTCGGCCGCGGCGACGCGTTCCGCGGCGGACGGCCCGAGCAGCGCGACCGCGCTGTACTGGAAGAGCTTGGTGAACCCGGTGAGGACGTATGCGATGACGACCAGCGTGATCAGCGCGATCGGCAACGTCCACAGCCCCGCGGCGCCGGCTTCGATCGTCACCCGTTCCCCGAAGAACTCGATGGGGCTGCCGCCGCCACCCGCCCACACCACGGCGAACACGAAGCCGATCATCAAGAAGCTGCCGAGACCGAACAGCACCCAGCCGAGTCCGGTGTGCACAAGCAGCCAGACGACCGAGCGCCAGCGCTCCGCCCAGGCGACCTTCGTGTTCGGCGGGGGCTGCGCGATCCGGGTGCCCAGCATCTGGTTGGAGAACCAGATACCGACCCGCCGCATCGGTCCCGGCAAGCCTGCCAGCGCGACCAGCACGCCCATGGCGAGCATGCCGTAGACCATCTTCACCCTCACGTCACCCGGGATGAGGATGGCGGGGATGAGCGCGATCGGGAAC
Source organism: Amycolatopsis sp. cmx-11-12 (assembly GCF_046269425.1). Classification (NCBI taxonomy): domain Bacteria; kingdom Bacillati; phylum Actinomycetota; class Actinomycetes; order Pseudonocardiales; family Pseudonocardiaceae; genus Amycolatopsis; species Amycolatopsis sp. cmx-11-12. The sequence continues at coordinate 45,942 of NZ_JADNQM010000011.1, forward strand.
GGGATCGCCGTGAGTGCCATGCCGAGGAGTCCGAACGGCACACTCCGATAGCTGCCGATCCGCACCAGGGGTTTCAAGGGGTTGACCATGACGGGAACGCTATTCGGCGCCGCGTGCGCGCACCTCCCACTGCGGTGCCATTTCACATCATCCTCAAGGCCTCCGGCGGCGGTCACAGCCGGTTAGCGGGCGTTAGCGGCGTCCTCCTACACTCGGGCGCGTGGCTCACCGACCTTTGATCGCACCCAGCATCCTCTCCGCGGACTTCGCCCGGCTCGGCGACGAGATCCGCGCCGTCGCGGGGGAGGGGGACACTCGCGCGGACTGGGTCCACGTCGACGTCATGGACGCGCACTTCGTCCCGAACCTGACGCTGGGCCTGCCCGTCGTGCAGTCGCTGATCAAGGCCACCGACGTCCCGATCGACTGCCACCTGATGATCGAGAACCCCGACAAGTGGGCCATCGGGTACGCCGAGGCGGGCGCCTACAACGTCACCGTGCACGTCGAGGCGGCGCACGACCCTGTCGCGCTGGCGAAGAACCTCCGTGCCGCCGGGGCGAAGGCCGGTCTGTCGATCAAGCCGAACACCCCGATCGAAGACCACCTCGACACCCTCAAGCACTACGACACGCTGCTGGTGATGTCGGTCGAGCCCGGCTTCGGCGGCCAGTCGTTCATCGAGGGTGTCCTCGACAAGGTGCGCACCGCGCGGCGCCTGGTCGACACCGGTCACCTCAAGCTCGTCGTCGAGATCGACGGCGGGATCAACGCCGACACCATCGAGCGGGCCGCCGAGGCCGGGGTGGACTGCTTCGTCGCCGGTTCCGCCGTCTACGGCGCCGAAGACCCTGGTAAGGCGGTCGCGGCGCTGCGCGAGCAGGCGGCCCGCGTCCGCGGCTGATCCTGGCTCCTGGGCCGCCATCGGGCCAGGAGAAGGAATCGGTCCCGATGGGTGTTGGATGAGGGGAGCACCGTTTCCAGCGGCGGTGCGACCCAGGAGGAGGGCAGCAGGAGTGTTCACCGGCATTGTCGAGGAACTCGGCGAGGTCACCGCGGTCGAGCAGGTCCCGAACGCCGCGCGGCTGACCGTGCGGGGGCCGCTGGTGACCAGCGACGCCGGCCACGGCGACTCCATCGCGGTGAGTGGCGTGTGCCTCACCGTGGTCGCGGTGGCGGGCGGTGAGTTTACCGTCGATGTCGTGCACGAAACCCTGCAACGCTCCAGCCTCGCGAAGGTGAACGTCGGCGACGTCGTCAACCTGGAACGCGCGACGCCGGCGGGCGGCAGGCTCGGCGGGCACATCATGCAGGGCCACGTGGACGGCACCGGCGTCTTCCTCAAGCGGGACGAACAGGGCCTGACCACGTTCGCCCTGCCGGGGAAACTGGCCAGGTACGTGGTCGAGAAGGGGTCGATCGCGGTCGACGGCATCTCCCTCACGGTCGCTTCGGTGACCGACGAGGAGTTCGCCGTCGCCTTGATCCCGACCACTCTCGAATTGACCACCCTCGGCCGTAACCAGCCGGGCGACCTGGTGAATCTCGAGGTCGACGTGGTCGCCAAGTACGTCGAGAAGCTGACCATGCCGCACCTGCGCGCGCAGGGGGACAATGGCGGTACGGAGGAGCGGGCGTGACCGAGACGAGTGCGATTCCGGGGTCGGCGGATCTGACCCCCTGTGGAGGCGGGGTGGCCGTGAACGCCGAAGCCATCGAGGCGGCGATCGCCGACATCAAGGCGGGCCGTCCGGTCGTCGTGGTGGACGACGAGGACCGCGAGAACGAAGGCGACCTGATCTTCGCGGCGGAGAAGGCCACGCCCGAACTGATGGCCTTCATGGTGCGCTACACCTCGGGATACGTCTGCGTGGCGCTGACCGAGGCCGAGGCGGACCGGCTCGATCTGCCGCCGATGTACCACACGAACCAGGACCAGCGCGGTACCGCGTACAGCGTCACGGTCGACGCCGCCGAGGGCATCACCACCGGCATCTCCGCGGCCGACCGGTCGCACACCGTCCGCCTGCTCGCCGACCCGGCGTCCACGGCGTCGGACTTCCGGCGTCCCGGCCACGTGGTCCCGCTGCGCGCCAAGCAGGGCGGCGTCCTGCGGCGCCCCGGGCACACCGAAGCCTCCGTCGACCTGGCCCGCCTCGCCGGGCTTTCGCCGTCCGGCGTGCTCTGCGAGATCGTGTCGCAGAAGGACGAGGGCGACATGGCCCGCCGCGACGAACTCGAGGTCTTCGCCGCGGACCACGACCTCAAGATGATCACCATCGCCGACCTGATCGCGTACCGGCGCCGCACCGAGAAGCAGGTCGAGCGGGTCGCCGAAGCCCGTATCCCGCTTTCGGCGGGCACGTTCCGCGCGGTCGGCTACGACAGCCTGCTCGACGGCATCGAGCACATCGCGTTCGTCTACGGCGAGATCGGCGACGGTGAGGACATCCTGGTGCGCGTGCACTCGGAATGCCTCACCGGTGACGTCTTCGGCTCGCTGCGCTGCGACTGCGGCCCGCAGCTGGAGGCGGCGCTCGAAGCCGTCGCCAAGGAAGGCCGCGGCGTCGTGCTCTACATCCGCGGCCACGAGGGCCGGGGCATCGGGCTGCTGCACAAACTGCAGGCCTACCAGCTGCAGGACGCGGGCGCGGACACCGTCGACGCGAACCTGCAGCTCGGCGTCCCCGCCGACGCGCGCGACTACGGCACCGGCGCGCAGATCCTGTGCGACCTCGGCGTCCGCTCGATGCGGCTGCTGACGAACAACCCCGCCAAGCGCGTCGGGCTGGAGGGCTACGGCCTGCGCGTCAGCGGCCGGGTGTCGCTGCCGATCTCGCCGAACCCGGAGAACCTGCGCTACCTCAAGACGAAGCGGGACCGGATGGGGCACGACCTGTCCCAGCTGGAGCATTTCGACCAGGTCGGCGCCGAAGTCGACCAGGGCAACGGAGGTGGCACGCGGTGAGCGGCGAGGGCCGTCCGGACGTCGAACTCGACCTGTCCGACTGTAAGAACATCCGGCTCGGGATCGTGGCCACGCGCTGGCACACGAAGATCACGAGCGCCCTGCTGGAACGCGCCCTCGAGGCGGCCAAGGTGGCCGACCTGGAGGAGGAGCCGACGGTCGTGCGCGTCGCGGGCGCTGTCGAACTGCCCGTCGCCGCGCAGGCACTGGCCCGCACGCACGACGCGGTCGTCGCGCTGGGCGTGGTCATCCGGGGCGGGACCCCGCACTTCGAGTACGTCTGCGACGCGGTCACCGCGGGCCTGACCAGGGTGGCGCTCGACGAGAGCACCCCGGTCGGCAACGGTGTGCTCACCTGCGACACCGAACAGCAGGCCCTCGACCGGTCCGGTCTGCCGGACTCCATCGAGGACAAGGGCTACGAAGCGACCGTCGCCGCGCTGGACGCCGCGCACGCGCTGCGGAACCTTCGCCAGCCGTGGACCGAGCGGGGCTTCGTGTGAGCGTCGAGGCGGATGTGATGACAGAGTCCGAGGTCGTGGTGGTGCGGCCTCGCCGTGCCCTGGTGATGTGCTCCGTGCTGGCGGTGTTCCTGCTGGCGACGTTCGTGGTCGTCGCGGTGCTGCTGCGCGGCTCGGACACCGGCGTGATCTTCCAGCCGTCCGACCAGGCGGCGATGATCGGCATCGGGATCCTGCTCGCGGCGGGCACGATGCTGTTCGCGACCGCGCGCGTGAAGGCCGACGCCGACGGCATCGAGGTCCGGAACGTGCTGATGACCAAGAAGTTCGCGTGGAGCGAAGTGCTTTCGGTGAGCTTCCCCGACGGCGCTTCGTGGGCGCGGCTGGAACTGCCGGACGACGAGTACTACTCGGTCATGGCCGTGCAGGCGGTGGACCGGGAACGGGCGGTGGACGCGGTGCGGGCGCTGCGGCGGCTGCACAAGGCGGCCTGGAACGGCTGACTCTCCAATGCCATGAACGGCCCGTTACTTGCAAAATTTGCAAGTAACGGGCCGTTCATGGCGTCCGGAGGTTTCGTTGCCGCAGATCCGAAGGCCGTGAAGGACTCCTTCCCTACCCTCAAAGTAGTGAAGGAGGCCTTCGCGGACCTGGAACGTCACCATCAGCACCACCAGCCACACCTTCCCCAGTACATGAAGGCCCCCTTCCTTGCGCTAGGCGCAAGGAAGGGGGCCTTCATGTACTTCAGGGCGCGCAGCCCAACCCGCCTAAAGCTCGAAGTCCACCACGATCGGCGCGTGGTCCGAGGGCCCCTTCCCCTTCCGCGCGTCACGGTCCACATAGGAATCCGTCACCCCACCCGCGACACGGGTGTCGGCGTAGACGAGGTCGATCCGCATTCCCTTGTTGTTCGGGAAGTTCCCGGCCCGGTAGTCCCAGTACGTGAACGGGTGGTCGTACTTCAGCGGCCGCGGGAACACGTCGGACAGCCCGAGGTCGCGCAGCGCGGCCAGGGCCTTCCGCTCCGGCTCGGTCACGTGTGTCGATTCGGCGAACACGCCGATGTCCCAGACGTCCGCGTCGGTCGGCGCGATGTTGAAGTCGCCGAGTACCGCGAACGGCAGGCCGCGCGTCTGCTCCTCGCGCACCGTCGCCTCCAGCGCCGAGAGCCAGGCGAGTTTGTAGTTGTAGTGCGGGTTCTCCAGCTCCCGCCCGTTGGGCACGTACACCGACCACAGCCGCACCCCGCCGCAGGTGGCGCCGATGGCCCGCGCGTCGGTCTTGTCCTCGAAGGTGGGCTCGCCGGTGAGCCCGCGTGTCACGTCCTCCAGCCCGACGCGGGACACGATGGCGACGCCGTTCCAGCGCCCGATGCCGTACGCGGCCGTCTCGTAGCCCGCCTCCCGTACGGCGTCGAACGGGAAGGCATCCGTGCCGCATTTGAGTTCTTGCAGGCACAGCACGTCCGGTTGCACCGAGCCGAGCCAGTCCACCACCCTCGGCAACCGGGGCCCGATCGAGTTCACGTTCCAGGTCGCGATCCGCATGCCCGCGAGCGTCCCACATCCCACCGACACCCTGACGCGAAAGGGCCCCTCCGAGACGGGTCGCGTCTCGGAGGGGCCCCACCGGGGTGTGAGGTCAGACCCCGGCGGTCGTACGGATCCAGGAGCGGGCCGAAGCGACGCTGCCGTAGTTGTTGGTGCCGCGGATGTTCGAGCCGCTCTGGTTCTGCACGGTCGAAGCGACACCGACCTGGACGCCGTTGGAGACCTGGGGGCCGCCCGAGTCGCCCTTCCACGCCGAGCCGTTGATGCCGACGCTCTGGATGGCCGGGCCGCCGTAGGCGTCGCGCGAGCTGCCGCTGACGCGGACGTTGGCCACCTTCAGCGCCGAGGCGGGCGGGCCGGTCGGGGTCTCACGGCCCCAGCCGTAGAGCTGGTTCGTGCTGCCGACCGACGGGTTCGAGTTGGCCAGCGTGATCGGCGTGACGCCGGCGTCGGAGGCCAGGTGCAGCAGCGAGATGTCGGAGCCCGCCGGCGAGGACACCTTGCGGTCGACGGCGATCACGCGGCCGCCCTGCAGCTGGTTGCTGCCGACGCGGACCCGCATGCCGCTGCCGTCGGAGTCGAGGCAGTGCTTGGCGGTCAGCACCCAGCGCTGCGCGATGACGCTGCCGGAGCAGTTGAAGCCGTCCCACTGACGGCCCGGGGTGTTGACGTAGACCTGGGCGCCCCAGCTCACGGTGGGGGCGGTGCCGCCGCCCACGATGTTCGGCTGGACGCCGGTGGGGGTGCCCGCGGAGGCGACCGCTCCGGCGGTCATGGTGAGGGCTGCGGCGGCGAGGGTGGCGGCGCCCAGCGTGCGAAGACGGCTCACGGTGCAGGAGTCCTTTCGAGCGTCAACTGACGAAGAACCGAGTGAAATGGAACTGGGACGGAAAGTAATCACCCGGTTCACCCGCTAGGAACCAACGAACGTCGGGTCCGGCCGAATATCCGACTTAGGTCGGTATACGTAGTGAAATACGGACCGCATCGTGGTAGTCGCCACCCGGACGAGTGCTAGAGCATGGGGGCTCGTAAGACTGTCGGTGGTGCCCCATAGGCTTGGCGACGTGGCTGACCCGACCACCTACCGTCCCTCGCCGGGGAGCATCCCGGACGCCCCTGGCGTGTACAAATTTCGTGACGCCACGAAGAGGGTCATCTACGTCGGCAAGGCGAAAAGCCTCCGCAGCCGGCTGAACTCCTACTTCGCCGACATCACCGGCTTGCACCCGCGCACGCGCCAGATGGTGACGACGGCGGCGAGCGTCGAGTGGACCGTCGTGGGCACCGAGGTCGAGGCGCTCCAGCTCGAGTACAACTGGATCAAGGAGTTCGACCCTCGGTTCAACGTCCGTTACCGCGACGACAAGAGCTACCCGGTCCTCGCCGTCACGATGAACGAGGAGTTCCCGCGGCTGCACGTCTACCGCGGCGCGCGCAAGAAGGGCGTGCGGTACTTCGGGCCGTACGCGCATGCTTGGGCCATCCGCGAGACGCTCGACCTGCTGTTGCGGGTCTTCCCGGCGCGCACCTGCACGACCGGGGTCTTCAAACGGCACGGCCAGATCGGCAGGCCCTGCCTGCTCGGCTACATCGGCAAATGCTCCGCGCCGTGCGTCGGAAAGGTCTCCGCCGACGAGCATCGCGCGATCGTCGAGGACTTCTGTGACTTCCTCGCCGGCCGCACCGACGCGCTGATCCGCCGCCTCGAACAGGAAATGGCGGCCGCGTCCGAAGAGCTGGAGTTCGAGCGCGCGGCCCGGCTGCGTGACGACCTCGGCGCGCTCCGGCGCGCGATGGAGAAGCAGGCGGTGGTGCTCGGCGACGGCACGGACGCCGACGTCGTCGCCTTCGCCCACGACGAACTCGAAGCCGCGGTCCAGGTCTTCCACGTGCGCGGCGGCCGGGTCCGCGGCCAGCGCGGGTGGGTGATCGACAAGGCCGAGGAGATGGACGTCAAGGACCTCGTCGACCACTTCCTCACGCAGTTCTACGGCGAAGAGGCCGAACGTGCGGACGACCCCGACCTCGGGTCGCCGGTGCCGCGTGAGGTGCTCGTCCCCGAACTGCCCGCCGACGCCGAAGCGGTGGGCGAGTGGCTTTCCGGGCTGCGCGGGTCGAGAGTGAGCCTGCGGGTGCCGCAGCGCGGCGACAAACGCGCGCTCGCGGAGACGGTGACACGCAACGCCGGCGAGGCCTTCACCCAGCACAAACTGCGCCGAGCCGGTGACCTCACCGCGCGGTCGGCGGCTTTGGCGGAACTACAGGACTACCTGGCGCTGGACACCGCACCGCTGCGTATCGAATGTGTCGACATCAGCCACATCCAGGGCAGTGACGTGGTCGCGTCGCTCGTCGTGTTCGAGGACGGCATCCCGCGCAAGTCCGAGTATCGGCGGTTCGCGCTGCGCGAGGCCGCGGAGGAAGGCGACGTCGCGTCGATCGCCGAGGTCGTCCGCCGCCGTTTTTCCCGCTATCTCAAGGAAACGGCCGAAGACGCGCCAGTCGACCCGGACCGCCCGGGCATCGACCCGGAGACCGGCAAGCCGCGCAAGTTCGCCTACGCGCCGAACCTGCTCGTCGTCGACGGTGCGGGCCCGCAGGCCACCGCGGCCGCGGACGTGCTCTCGGAACTCGGCATCACCGACCTGGCCGTGATCGGCCTGGCGAAGCGACTGGAGGAGGTGTGGCTGCCGGGCGATCCCGATCCGGTGATCCTGCCGCGCACCTCCGACGCGTTGTATCTGCTCCAGCGGCTTCGCGACGAGGCGCACCGGTTCGCCATCCGGTACCACCGGGAGAAGCGGTCCAAGCGGATGCAGGTGTCCGCATTGGACGGTGTGCCCGGACTGGGGCAGGCTCGGCGTACCGCGCTGATCAAGCATTTCGGCTCGGTGCGGAAACTCCGCGAAGCAAGGATCGAGGAGATCGAGGCGGTGCCCGGCTTCGGCAGGCGCACCGCGGAGGCGGTCGTCGCGGCGCTCGCAGGGGAACCCGCGACTACAGGGGAGTCCAGTACGTGATCGGGGAAAGGACCATCGTGAGTGCGCAAGAAGAAGGCCGCGGTTCCGGAATGGAGGTCGCGGTCGTCTCCGGGCTGTCCGGGGCGGGCCGCAGTACCGCCGCGAAATGCCTGGAGGACCTGGGCTGGTTCGTGGTGGACAACCTGCCGCCCGAACTGATCGCCACCATGGTCGAGCTCGGCGCGCAGGCGCGCGGCGCGATCACCAAGGTCGCGGTCGTGATGGACGTGCGCTCGCGCGCGTTCACCGACGACCTGGCGTCGGTCATCAAGGACCTCGACGCCCGCGGGTACAAGCCGCGCGTGCTGTTCCTGCAGGCGACCGACGCGGTGCTGGTGCGCCGGTTCGAGGCCGTTCGCCGCGGGCACCCGATGCAGGGCGACGGCAGGCTCGCCGACGGCATCACCGCCGAGCGCACGCTCCTGGAGCCGTTGCGGGACGAGGCCGATCTCGTGCTCGACACGTCGTCGCTCTCGGTGCACGACCTGCGCGCCAAGATCGAGGACGCGTTCGGTTCCGAGGCCAGTACGCAGACCCGCGTCACCGTGCTCTCGTTCGGCTACAAGTACGGCCTGCCGATGGACGCGGACCTGGTGATGGACGTCCGGTTCCTGCCGAACCCATTCTGGATCCCGGAACTGCGCGACCACACCGGTCTCGAGGGCGAGGTCCGCAACTACGTGCTCAGCCAGGAAGGCGCGGACGAGTTCCTCGACCGCTACCACCAGCTGCTGCGCCTGATCGGCGCGGGCTACAAGCGCGAGGGCAAGCGGTACCTGACGCTGGCCGTCGGCTGCACGGGCGGAAAGCACCGCAGTGTCGCCATTTCCGAGGAGCTCGCCCAGCGTCTGTCCAATGAGGACGGTATGGCCGTGAAGGTGGTGCACCGCGACCTTGGCCGCGAGTAGCGACCTGCGCGCGGTCGCACTGGGTGGCGGGCACGGCCTGCACGCCACCCTCACCGCGTTGCGCCGGGTGACCTCGCAGGTCACCGCCGTGGTCACCGTCGCGGACGACGGGGGCTCGTCCGGCAGGCTCCGCCGGGAACTGGGGCTGTTGCCGCCGGGCGACCTGCGGCAGGCGTTCGCCGCGTTCGCCGCCGAAGACGGCGGAATCCTGTGGGCGGAGGTGTTCCAGCACCGCTTCGGCGGCGACGGCGCGCTCGCCGGGCACGCGGTCGGGAACCTGTTGCTGGCCGGGCTGTTCGAGGTGCTCGGTGATCCGGTCGCCGCGCTCGACGAGGCGAGCAGGCTCATGGGCATCTCCGGCCGGGTCCTGCCGATGTCACCCGAACCGCTGGAAATCCAAGGTGAGGTTTCGGGTCTGGACGCCGAGAATCCCGAAGCGCTCCGGCGGATCCGCGGTCAGGTGGCGGTGGCGACGACACCGGGACAGGTGCACCGGATCAGTCTGCACCCGACCGGTCAGGCCGACCGGCCGCCGCGGGGGTGCCCCGAGGCGATCGAAGCCGTGCTCGACGCGGACGTCGTGTTCCTCGGTCCGGGGTCGTGGTTCACCAGCGTGCTGCCGCATCTGCTGGTGCCGGATCTGCACGACGCGCTGCTCCGGACGGACGCCACGAAGGTCGTCATCCTCAATCTGATCCCCCAACCGGGGGAGACGGCGGGATTCTCTCCGGAGAAGCATTTGGACGTACTCTTCGAACACGCCCCGGAACTGCGGGTGGACGCGGTCATCGCGGACCGGGACTCAGTGCCCTCACCAGCCCGGTTGCGGGAGGCGGCCGGGAGACTCGGCGCGCAGGCGTTGCTGGGGGCGGTGGCTGACCCGGTCGTGACGGGGCGGCATGATCCTGATGCGCTCGCGGGCTGTATGCGGGACGCTCTCGGTCTCACCGGGGGAGGAGCTGAAGGTATGGAGGGGCAGCGATGGCGATGACCGCCGCCGTGAAGGACGAGCTGAGCCGGCTGGAGATCACCAAGATCGGCCCGCGCCGCGCGGAGGTCGCGTCGATGCTGCGATTCGCGGGAGGGCTGCACATCGTGGCCGGCCGCGTCGTGGTGGAGGCCGAACTCGACACCGGTTCGGTGGCGAGGCGGCTGCGTAAGGAGATCCACGAGCTGTACGGACACCAGTCCGACGTCCACGTCATCTCGTCGAGCGGGCTGCGCAAGGGGACGCGGTACGTCGTACGGGTGGTCAAGGACGGCGAGGGCCTCGCCCGGCAGACCGGCCTGATCGACCAGCGTGGCCGTCCGGTGCGCGGGCTGCCCGCCGCCGTCGTGTCCGGTGGTGTCGCCGACGCGGAAGCCGCCTGGCGTGGCGCGTTCCTGGCACACGGTTCGCTCACCGAACCCGGCCGTTCGTCGTCGCTCGAAGTCACCTGCCCCGGACCCGAAGCCGCGCTGGCGCTCGTCGGTGCCGCCCGGCGGATGGGCATCCAGGCGAAGTCGCGTGAGGTCCGCGGCGCGGACCGCGTCGTGGTGCGTGACGGTGACGCCATCGGTGCCCTGCTGACCCGCCTTGGCGCGCACACGAGTGTGCTCGCGTGGGAAGAGCGGCGGATGCGTCGCGAGGTGCGGGCCACCGCGAACCGGCTCGCGAACTTCGACGACGCCAACCTGCGGCGTTCGGCCCGCGCGGCCGTCGCGGCGGCGGCCAGGGTCGAGCGGGCGCTGGACATCCTCGGCGAGTCCGCCCCGGATCACCTGCTCGCCGCGGGCAAACTGCGGCTGTCGAACCGGCAGGCCTCGCTCGAGGAACTGGGCCAGCTCTCCGACCCGCAGATGACCAAGGACGCCGTCGCCGGCCGGATTCGCCGTCTCCTGGCGATGGCCGACAAGAAGGCGAAGGAACAAGGCATCCCGGACACCGAATCCGCCGTGACGCCGGACATGCTGGAAGAAGACGACGAAGCCTGACCCCTCCGCAATTAGTCCCCTGGTTGCGCACGCGACTAGGGGACTAATTGCGTGGCTCGCCGAAGACCGCGCACGTGGCCGCGTCGCCTTGCACCGCGGCGGTGGCCAGAAGGACGGCACCCGCGGTCCAGGTGGTGCGTTCGTCCGGCCAGAACTCCTCGTCCGTGAACTGGTAGCCGGTCCAGTACGAGCCGTCGTCGTGCCGGAGCCGTGCGATGCCGCCCAGGAGTTCGGCTGCCCGGGCGCGCTCGCCTCGGCTGGCGAGGGTGAGTGCCAGTTCGGCCGTCTCGCCGCCGGTCGCCCACGGCTCGTGATGGACGCAGCGCACTCCGAAGCCCGGTTCGACGAACCGGCTCCACCCGGCGTCGATCCGCGCCAGCGCGTCGGATCCGGTCATCACAGAGCCCAGAACCGGGTAGTACCAATCCATCGCGTGCGGTTTCTCCGTGAAGAGCCGCGGCTGCTCGACGAGGGCCGCGCGCAACCGTCGTGCCGCGTCCTCCCAGTGCGGACGCCGCAGGCCCATCGCCGACGCGAGCGCGATCGCCTGTGTCAGCGCGTGGTGGATGCTGCTGCACCCGGCGACCAGGCGAACTTCGGGATCGGCCCGCCAGGCGATGGCACCCGACGGTTGCTGCCGGCTCACGACCGCGTCGAGCGCGCGTTCGACGGCGGGCCACAGACGTTCCCCGAACGAGTGGTTTTCGCGCCGGAGAAAATGATGCCGGACGCCAACGGCCACGTATGCGGTGAAATTCGTGTCCATAGTGGACAGAGTGGGTTCGCCGTCGCGATACTCGGCTGCCCAGGAGCCGTCGGGGCGCTGGTTCCGCAGGAGCCAGTCGTAGGCGGCTTCGGCCTCCGTGTACAGCCCCGCCACGTCCAAGCCCATCGCGGCTTCGATGTGGTTCCAGGGATCGAGATGGCCGCCCGCCTGCCAGGGGATCGCGCCGTCCGGGCGCTGTACGGCGGCGATCGTGGCCGCGGTGGCCTTCACGATTTACGGGCGTAGACGACGAGACTTTTGCCGAGCACAGGGTTCAGCGCACGTTCGGCGAACCTGACCGGACGTGGGCTGCGCATGATGTCCCACACCAGAAAACGGTGGTACAGGGCGCAAAGCCGGTGATCGGTATCGGGACCGACCGCGCATTTCAGCCACCAGTAGGGCGAATGCAAGGCATGCGCGTGGTGGGTGCCGATCGGTCGCAGGCCCGCTTCCCGCAGCCGTCCGAGCAGCTCGCCGCGCCGGTAGACGCGGATGTGCCCACCTTCGACCTCGTGGTACTCGTCGGAAAGCAGCCAGCAGATCCGCTCCGGCCACCAGCGCGGCACGGTCGCCACCACCAGGCCGCCGGGTGCCAGAACCCGGCTCACTTCCGCGAGCACGGCACGGTCGGCATGGATGTGCTCCAGCGTCTCCGCCACGATCACCCGGGTGAAGGCACCGTCCGGGAACGGGAGCCGGTGGCCGTCCGCGCGGACCGCCACCGCCGAAGCGGTGGCGGGAGCCTCACCCGCCTCCGCGAGATTGGCGAACATGTCCCGCACCTGTTTCAGCGCGGCGTCGTCGAGATCGGCGGCGACCACGTCCGCGCCGTGTTTGTACGCTTCATAGGCGTGCCTGCCGTCCCCGCAGCCGAGGTCGAGCACCCGGTCCCCGTTGCCGACGGGGAACCGGCCGAAATCGACGGTCAGCACCCCGCACGCTCCCGGCCGAGGACACGCAGGTAGTGCGCGGCGGTCTCCTCGGCGGTGCGTCGCCAGCTCAGCGCCCCCGCCGTTTCCAGGCCGCGGTCCGCGAGGTCGGCGCGCAGGTGGTCGTCGCCGAGGACTTTGATGATCGCCTCCGCGAGCGCCGGTACATCGCCCGGCGGGACCAGGATTCCCGCGTCACCCACGACCTCGGGAAGCGCCCCACCGGTCGTCGCGACGACCGGTGTTCCGCAGGCCATCGCCTCGGCGGCCGGCAGGGAGAACCCTTCGAACAGTGAGGGCACACAAGCGATTTCGGCCGAACAGAGCAACCGTGCGAGTTCGTCATCGGTCAGCCCGGTGACGAAACGGACCTTGGCACCGGGGTCGAGCCGGGTGAGTGCCCGCGCCGCCGGGCCGTCCGGTTTCGGCTTGCCGACGATCACCAGTTCACCGTCGATCCGTTCCCACGCCGCCAGAAGGTGTTCGAGGCCCTTCAACGGTTCGTCCGCGCTGGCGACGGCCACGACCCGGCCAGGGACCCGCCGGATTTCGGGCCGCGGCCGGAAGATCCGGGTGTCCGCGGCGAGCGGGACGACGTGGATCCGGTCGTCCGGTACGCCCATTTCCCGGCTGATGGCCGCACGGGATGCCCACGACACCGTCAGCGTGGGCAGCCGCCGTGCGACGCGGTGTTGCATGTCGACGAACCCGTACCACCGCTTGACCCGCGCCGCTTCTCGCCCGGTGACGGTGGCGAGCTTCAAGGCACGGTCCACGGCGATGGGATGGTGGATCGTGGCGACCGTCGGCAGTCCACAGTGGAGCATGCCGTAGCCGAGTCCCTGGTTGTCGTGGACGATGTCGAATTCGTCCCGGCGTTTCGCGAGATGGCGGGCGGCACGCAGGGAGAACGCGAGAGGTTCGGGGAAGCCGCCACGGCGCATGCCGAGGAACTCCACCCACGACGGCAGATCGCGCAGCTCCCGAGGCCGCGGTGTCCGGAAGGGATTCGGCTCCGCGAACAGGTCGAGCCCGGGGAGCTTCGTCAATCGCACGCCGTCATCGACCTCCGGATAGGGCGGCCCGGACAGCACCTCGACGCGATGCCCCAGCGCGGCGAGTTCGCGGCCCAGATGCCGGACGTACACGCCCTGACCGCCGCTGCGCGGGTTTCCGCGGTAGGTCAGGAGCGCGATCCGCAGTGCGCTCACCGCTCACTCCCGCGGGCCCCAGTACTCGAGCTGCTCGCGGATCTTCCGGATTCCCTGGTGCCGTTCGCCGCGGACCTCGATCGTGTGGTCGAGCAGCAAGGTCCAGGTCGAGAGGGCTTCGGTGACCTGGCCTGCCTTGGCGAGCGCGAGGGCGAGGTCGAACCGGAGATCGAGGACGTCGGGATGCCGGTCATTCAGCCGTCCCGTCGCTTCGGCGAGGAGCTGTCGATACTCCGAAACGACGGGGGGGGGTGCTCGATTTCGGCGCTCCAGAACGCGATGTTGTGCCGGACGTGACTGACGATCTCGTCGTCGCCCAACGCCTGTTTCGCCTGCGGCAGCAGTTCTCGGGCGAGACGGAGGGCCTCCTGCCCGTTCCCGGTCTTGCCCGTCGCCACCGCGAGGAAATGCCGTGCGTGCAGTGTTTCACGATGGTCGGGCCCGAGCGCGGTGTCGGCGTCCCGGACGAGGGCTTCGAACTCGGACCGGGATTCCTCGAAACGGCCGAGTTCGGCGAGCAGGTGCCCGATGTTGTTGCGGATGCTCAAGACGTCTTCGTCGCCACCGGACAGGGCGGCGGTGGCGATCGGCAACAGTTCTTCGAACCGGGCGAGCGCTCCGGCCGCGTCGCCCGCTTTGCCGGTCCAGGTCGCGTGCCGTGCCTTGCAGCGCAACGTGATCCGGTCGGTCTCGCCGAGTTCCCGTGCCGCGCGGTTCACCAAGGCCGCCCAGCGTTCCCGATTCTCGACGGGGATGTGGGACGCCCGGCGCTCCAGCGCGGTGAGGGCGTCCTCGCGGAGTCCGGCGAGCCAGAAGTGCTCGGCTTCGTTGGCCGCGGCGTAGCTCTGTTCGAGCGTCGGCTCGTCGTCTCCGGTCACGAGTGCCACCTCCGAGGTCGCCGCCGCCAGCCGGGCGTGCAGACGGGTCGCCACATCGGGGAAGAGCGCGGGCGTGTCGGCGGTCAGCAGGACGGTTTCGTCGGCAAGGCCCGCCTGGGTCCGGCTGACCGAGTCACCGAGCCCGGCCAGGAAATCGCGGACGTGCACCCGCCGGTCCGGGCCGCCGCCCGCCGCGCTCGCCGCGGTGAGGATCGAGATCGGGATGGGCCCGCGGGTGGCGGCCAGCCCCAGCAACTCCAGCAGGACCGCGTGACCCGGCCGCGGCGAGGCCAGCGCGCCGGTGTCGAGCTGCTCTTCCTCTTCGGCGTCCTCTTGCGTGACACTGATGAAGGAGACTCTCGAATCGCCGAGCCGGAGCACGTCGCGATGCGCCAACTCGGCGTTCAGCACCCGCTTCCCGTTGACGAAGGTGCCATTGGCGGAGTCCAGGTCGGTCAGCCACGCCGCCGTGCCGTTCCAGTGGATCTCGCAGTGGAGCCGGGAAACCCGCGAGTCCCTGAGCTGGAGCGCGGCGTTTCTGCTGCGGCCGAGCGTGGTGAGCCCGAACGACAGTTCGTGGTTCGCGGAAGGCAGGCCGGGGACGTCGATGATCAGCGTGGCGGGGGTGATCTTCGGCGAAGTGGGCGAACCGGTGTCATAGCCGGGCAACTGGGGCTGCCAGCCGCCGGTGTCCTCCGGTTCCCGCACTAGGGGAGGCGACGGCAGAGGAACCGCCACTGCCGGAGGAAGACGCGCCGGGTCCCGCGCCGTCACGACCGTCTTCACCAGCGCCAGGTCCGGTTCGGTCGACAGACTCCGGAGAAGGCCGCACAGGCGTTCCTGGACGGCGGGGTCGAGGTCGTCCAGCCCGTCGATCGCGATCCGCACGTGCGCCTCGGTCCACTGTGGAGCGAGAACCCGAAGAGGACCGAGAAGTGCCAGATCGAAAGCGCTTGCGCCGCTGCGGCCGGTGTCGTCGAGCCCGGCATGGTGAACCTGCTCGGCGTCGGCGAAACCGGGCACGGTGCGCCGCAACTGGCCGGCGAGTTCCCTGGCGAGCTGCTCCGCCGTGTCGCCTCGGCTCGCGAACAGCACGGCGTGCAGGAAGTCCGGCGGCACATAGGATCCGGCCGCGGACGGCCGCGCCAGCGCGGCGAGCGTTGTCGACTTCCCCGCGCCGGGCTCGCCGGTGATCGCGACCAGCCGGGCGCCGGTGAGCAGGTGGCCGACGGTCTCGCCGAGTTTCGGGCCCGGCCGGTAGTCCGCGGTCAGCCGTTCGATCCGCGGCGCGGCCGGGTTGCCCGCCAGGGGCGAACGCCGCCAGACGGCGGAGGAGTTCAGTGCGAGCCACAGCCCCTGATCGGCCTCGGCCACCTCGCGGGTGCCGTCGAACCCCAGGTGCACCGCGGTCTGCGTGGGGCACAGGCCGGTGATGACCCGTTTGAGGTCCGCGCAGCGGACGCGCTCGCCGAGCTCCGAATGGCCCGACCGCAGCACCGAGACCAGCGACCGGCTGAAACACCCGTTCGCCGCGACACGGTCGTCCGAGGCGGTGAGCAGGTCGAACCGTTTGCCCGCCTCACCGACGATCCGCAGCCAGCGTTGGCCCGCCTGCCTCGCCCCGATGCCGGCGTGGCAGGTGTCGAGAAGGATCACCAGCCCGTCCAGCATCGAGTAGCGGCCGAGGAGTTCCTTGATCCGCTGGGCGAACAGGAACGATTTCCGGCTGTCCACCGGCAGGCCGGTGTCCTTGGTGAGGAAGTAGAAGTCGTCGTCGGCGTATTCGCCGTGCCCGACGAGCGAGAGGAAAAGCGTCGCCTCGTCTTCCGACGCGCGCTCGAAGGCCTCCACCAGCGCGTCGTCCAGCTCGACCATCGTCGGGTCGACGAGCAGACCGCGGCCGTCCTCGAGCGCGGGGACGCAGCCGCCGATCCCGGGATCGAGCAGGGCCGTCGAAACCTGGCGGCCCGCGTCGGGAAGGAACGAGAGAAGGTTCAGCGAATCGCATTGCGACGCGACTACCAACGACCTCCGCTCTCCCACGGAGATCACTTTGTCTCATCGGACGGTCACCGGCAAGGGCGGCCGCGATACTGTGCGCCATGGCTCGGATCGTTCTGGTGCACGGCATCGCCCAGGAACAGAAGTCAGCGGACGCCCTGGAGGCGGAATGGCTGCCGAGTCTCGCGGGCGGGGTCCGGCTCGCCGGCGACTCCGCGCTGGCCGACGTCCTGTGGCGCGACGCCCGGCCCGGTGACGCGCGGATGGCCTTCTACGGTGACCTTTTCCTCAAGGACGATCAGCAAGGCAGCGCCGACGAACTCACCACCGGCGAGTGGGAACTCGCCGAGGCGCTGGCGGGGGAGTGGCTCCGGAACGCGGCCGTTTCGGCGTCTCGCGAGACGGATCGCGAGCGGGCGAGTGCCGAACTGGCCCGGCTCGGCGGTCCGGCCGGGGAAACCCAGGGCGTGCGCGCCGCCGCGCGTCCGGTGCTGAACGCGCTGGTCCGGCTGCGGCCGTTCGCGAGGCTCGGGGTGGCGTTCGCCGAACGGGTGGTGGTCAAGGCGCTCAGGCAGGTGACGCTGTACCTCACCGACGACACGATCCGGAAACACGTGCAGGACCGCGTCGCCGAGCACATCGGCCCGGAGACCGAGGCGATCATCGGCCATTCGCTCGGTTCCGTCGTCGCCTACGAGGCCGCCCATCTGCACGGCCGCCCCCTGCCACTGCTGCTCACCCTTGGCTCCCCGCTCGGCCTGCGCACGGTCGTCTACGAACGGACCCGTCCCCAGCCGCCGTCCGTCCCGCCCGGCGTCGCACGCTGGGTGAACCTGGCCGACCGGGACGACCTCGTCGCCGCGCGTCCGGATCTCACGCCGCTGTTCCCCGGCGCCGACGGCGTCCTCGACAGTGGTTACACCGTCGACAACGGCGCCAAACCGCATGAGGCGGCGTTCTACCTGGCCAAGCGCCGGACCGGCGAAGTCCTGTCCGCGGCACTGGGCTGCCAGCCCGGCGGGCCGAACACATAGCCGAGCTTGTCCCGCCACGACCCGGCCGCGCGGACGTCACGCAGGATCGAGCCGTACTCGTGGAAACCGACCTTGAGCAGGTTGTAGGACTCGACGTTCTTGGTCAGCCCGTAGGTCGGCCGCTTGCCCTCGGGGACGAAGCTGCCGAACATCCGGTCCCAGATGATCAGGATGCCGCCGTAGTTCGCGTCCAGGTACTCCTGGTCGCTGCCGTGGTGCACACGATGGTGTGAAGGTGTGTTGAACACGTACTCGAACCAGCGCGGCAGCTTCCGGATCTTCTCGGTGTGCACGAAGAACTGGTAGACGAGGTCGATCGACAGGCCGGTGAGGATCATCCACGGCGGGATGCCGGCGAAGGCCAGGATCGACCAGAACGGCAGCTGGAAGTACGGGGTCCACTTCTGGCGCAGCGCGGTCGAGAAGTTGTAGTGCTCACTCGAATGGTGCACCTGGTGGCCCGCCCACATGATCCGGACGCGGTGGCTCGCCCGGTGGTAGGCGTAGAAGATGATTTCCTGGCCCAGCAGCATCAGAACCCAGGTCCACCAGTCGTGCGGGCTGAACTTCACCGGCGCCAGTTCGTAGAGCGCGGCGAACACGAACAGCATGGCGACGCGGAAGACGCCGTTGATCACGACCGCCACCGCGCCCATGGACATGCTGGTCCGGGTGTCCTTGACGCTGTAGCCGATGACGTTGTCGTCGTGACCCAGCACGTGCAGCGCGAGGATCTCGATCGCGACGAACAGCAGGAACACCGGTGTCGCCATCAGTACCGGGTCACTCAGATGGGCAAGGAAATCCGCCACCGCACCGCTCCTGTCTCCGCCTCCGTGATCTGACCTTGAGGTAACTTACCTCAGGGTCATTTACCTGAGGGTAAGATAACCGCCGTGACAGAAGCAAGGGCCGTCGGCACGAAGGGCATGCCCCGCGAAGAGCGGGAGACCCAGATCGTGCGCGCCGGTACGGAGGAGTTCGGCAAGAACGGGTACGCCGGGGCGTCGATGGTGGAGATCGCCCGCCGGGTCGGTGTCACCAAACCCTTGCTGTACCAGTACTTCGGCTCGAAGGACGGGTTGTACCTCGCCTGCCTGCACCGGGCGGGGGACAGGCTGACCGAAGGCGTCGCCGAGACGATGGCGGAGGACGGCGAGCCGCCGGAGCGGATGCCGCTGGCGGTGCTCGCGGCCATTTTCGAGACGTTCGACAACGACCGGTACGCGTGGAAGCTGCTCCGCGACCCGACGGTGCCTTCGACCGGCGAGATCGCCGGCGTCGCGGTCGACTACCGCTACCGGCTCGACGGGTTCGCGCTGATCGGCGCCGCCCAGTTGATGCGTTCGCGCGGTCTGGACGACGAGCGCGACATCGAGGCGATCGCCCAGGTGTGGACCGGGGTGGTCGATTCGCTGATCAGCTGGTGGATCGACCAGCCGGATCAGGACGCCGCGGCGATGACCGAGCGGTGCGGGCGGATCATGCGGAACCTGTTCGGCTGGTGAGCGCGGCTGCCGCGGCCTCGCAGTCGGCGAAGGCGAGTGGCGGGCGGTCGTCCAGCGGGAACCAGGCGTAGTCGGAATTCTCTTCCGACAGCACGATTTCGGCGCCCGGCGGGAGTTCGCAGGTGAAGGCGAACCCGATCGTCATCAGGCCGGTGTCGCCGTAGACCGACGAATACGAGCCGGCGAACCGGAGGTTCACGAGTTCGCAGCCGATCTCTTCGAGGCCTTCGCGAACGAGGTTGCGCTCGGCGCTCTCGGCGCCGGAGAGGAAGCCGCCGACAGTGTCCCAGCTGCCTTTGCGTGGCTCGTGCGCCCGGCGCAGCAACAGGATCCTGTCGCCGTCGAGGATGAGACCGACCGTGGTCGGCAGCGGGTTGTCGTATTTGGTGAAGCCGCAAGCGGGACACTCGACGTGGGTGTCCTCGCCGTCACCGGCGAGCCGGGTCCCGGTGGCGCATCGGGGACAGAACTTCCAGTCCTTCACCGGCCGAAGCCTAGCGGCCGGTGAAGGACCGATGTCAGAACCACCACTGGTTCTTGGCGCCCGCTCGGAAGTCCCACAGCACCACGACACCGCCGTCGCGGCCCGCCGTGTTGAGGTCGGCGTCGAGGTAGCGGCCGCTCCGCACGTTCTGCAGGCGCAGGTAGCCCTCGGGGTTCTCGGTGACCGCGAACCACTGGTTCGAGGCGCCCGGCATGAAGTCCCAGAGCTGGATCTTGGTGCCGTTGCGGTTGATCGAGCTGAGATCGGCGTCCAGGTACCGTCCGCTTTGGACACTCTGGAGCCGGAAGTGTCCCTCGGGGATCTGGGTGACGTACCAGGCCTGGTTGGCCGGAATGGTGCCGTCCGGGCGGGTGAGGCAGGTCCACAGCTGGACCTTGGTGCCGTTCCCGTTGATGGTGCTCAGATCCGCGTCCAGGCAGCGGCTCTCGTCGGAGGCCGGACCGAGCAGGTACGCCTGCTGCTGCGCACTGAAGCCGGCACCGCTCACCTTCGCCGGGCGCAGCGACAGCTGGCCGATGTCGACGCGCTCGTCCGCCTGCGCGGCGGGCGCGCTGAACAAGGCCGAAAGTCCGGCGAGGACGGTCACGGACACGAGGAATCGCTTGAAATCGCGCATTTCTTCTCCCCAGTTCGACGCAGGTGTCTCCACTGGGCCCCCGACCAGGACAGCCTGCCGACCCGATCCTGCTCCTCGGCCGACGCCGCGTCAACGAGGGTTGTTTCCCACGAAAACGCCACCTCGCCGGGGAATCCCGGACGAGGTGGCGTTCCTCCAGTGACACTGGATACGGCTGGGGTGCCCGGCGCCGCTCCGGACACCCCAACCGTGCCTAGGACGCGGCGTTGGAATTGCCGCGCAGTTTGACGTTGGCCGTCGAGGCGTTCTTGATCGCCGTCTCGATCTGCGCCATCGTCGAGGACGAGGACAAGCCAGGCACCGTCGCCGATTTCAGCGCGTAGAGCGTGAACGTGTAGGGATGGCTGGAGCCGCCGGGGCAGGGGCCGAAGTACTTCTGCGTGTTCGCCCCGCTTCCCATGGCCTTCTGCTTGGCGCCGTTCTGGTTCGGGACGGTGTAGCCCGCTCCCAGGCCTTCGGGCAGCGACGCCGCGGACGCCGGGATGTCCCAGATCGCCCAGTGCAGTTTGTTGCCGTTGTTGGCCACGTCGGCGAAGACGACGGCGTACCCCTTGGCGCCGGTGGTCCCGGGGCCCCACGCCAGCGGCGGGGAGGTGTCCTGGCCCGCGGTGCCGTCACCGGCGCAGGTGTACTTGTCCGGGATGGAGGCGTTGTCGGCGAACGCGGAACTGGCCAGCTTGAACGCTCCCGGCTGCGAGCCGCCAGGGAACTTCAACCGCACCACCACGTTGTCGATCCCGCTCGGCGTGCCGCCGTTCTTGTCCGCGTTGGTCGAGGTGACCCACAGGCCGCCGTCCGGGGTCTTGGTGACGGAGCGGAGCCTGCCCCAGCGGCCGGAGAACACCGACTGCACCGAACCGACACCGTTGCCCGCCGCGTTGATCTGCGTGGCGAACAGTTGCTGGCTGGTGACGCCCGCGACGTAGACCCAGTCGTTGACGATCTCGATCCCGCTGGGTCCACCGGAACTGGTCGGCCAGGTCTTCTTCGGCGCGACCGTGCCGCCGCAGCTGCCGTCGGTGCCTTCGCACTGCGGCCAGCCGAAGTTGCCGCCCTTCTGGATCAGGTTGAGCTCGTCCAGCTTGCCGTCGCCGAACTCGGACGCCCACAGCTGGCCGCGGGAATCCCACGCCAGGCCCTGCGGGTTGCGGTGCCCGAAGCTCCAGACGTACCGGGCGTTGCCGCCGCTGGAGAAGAAGGGGTTGTCGCCCGGTGCCGAACCGTCGGGGTTGACCCGCAGGATCTTCCCGTTGAGCGAACCCTTGTTCTGCGCGGTGTCCTTGTTCTGCCCGTCGCCGACCGTGACGTAGAGCTTGCCGTCCGGGCCGAAGCGGATCCTTCCGCCGTTGTGGTAACGGTTCTTCGCGATCCCGGTGAGCACCGGGGTCGACGTCGAGGACAGCTTTCCGTTGTCGTAGGTCATCTTCACGATCCGGTTGTCACCGGAAGCCGTGTGGTACAGGTAGATCGCGTGATCGGTGGCGTAGTTCGGCGAGATCGCGATGCCGAGCAGGCCGCCCTCGCCGTTGGTGCCGACAGCGCCGGGAACCTTGCCAACGGTGGTCTTCTGGCCCGAGGGCGTGATCCGCAGGATCTCGAACCGGTCGCGTTCGGTCGCGAGCGCCGTCCCGTCCGGCAGGAAGTCGACGGACCAGGCGAGGTCGACCTTGGTGATGTCCTTGTCGTACTCCGGGATTCCGCCACCCGCGTTGCCGCTGGTCTTGGCGGTCACCGCGGTGCTGGCGCCGGAGGTGTTGCCGTCGAGGTCCCGCGCCTTGACCGTGAAGGTGTACGAGGTGTTCGCCGTCAGCCCGGTGATCGTGGCTTCGAGCGAAGGTGTCGTCGCGACCTTCGTGGTGCCCTGATAGACGTCGTAACCCGCGATGGTGCCGCTGTCATCGGTGGAAGCGTTCCACGCCAAGGAGACACTGTTCGCGGTCACCGACGTCGAGCGTGGGTTCCCGGGGACGGTCGGCGGTGTGGTGTCCCCGCTGGCCGGCGTCGTGAACTGCACGACATTGCTTTGCTGCGAAGGGTTCCCGGCCGCGTCGAAGGCGCCGACGGAGATGTCGTAGGCCGTGTTCGGCGTCAGGGTGTCGACGGTCGCGGTGAGCGTGTTGCCGTCGACGGTCTTCAGGATGTTGCCGCCGCGCATGACCTCGTACCGGACCACGCCGACGTTGTCGGTCGCGGCTTCCCAGGTGAAGGTGGCCGAACGGGCCTTGACGTCCTTGGCGGCCAGGTTCTTCGGCGGGGTCGGCGCTTCGGCGTCGACCACTCCGCTCGCGGTGAGCTTGTCCGCGTTGGGACCGCCGTTCGCGGTCGTCGAGGTGGTGCGGATCTTGTTGGCCCCGGCGGCCAGCGCGACGTCCTTGGTGACGGTCTTCCAGGTGGTCCACGCGCCGGTGCCGGGGAAGGAGAGCGTCCCGGCGGCGGTGCCGTTGATGCTCAGCGAGACCGGCCTGTCGACCGTGGTTCCGTTGGCGTAGCGGAAAGTGAGTGTCTGGGTTCCGGCCTGCGCGGCGTTCACCGTGTACTCGACATAGCTGCCGACGACGTTGTCGAAGTTCACGAACCCGGTGCCGGAGTAGCCCGCGTGGTTCTTTTCGACGGCGCCTTGGGAGATCGTCGCGGCTTCGGATTCGTGGTCGGTCGGTGCCGCGCCGGCGGGCAGAGCCGGCAGGACGGCGAAGGTGATCGCCGTCGCGGCGGCACACGTGAGCAACGCGCGCCACGGTGGTCGGGGTGCCACTGGAGCCTCCATGCGTGAAGTGGGGTAGGGAGGTGCAACGGCGGACCGGGGCGGGCCCGGCGGGGAGTGGGAGTTTTAGTTAGGAAACTTTCCTATCTATGGTTCAGATCACACACCAGCGGGTGCTTCGTGTCAATACTTGACCAACATCAACACGGAGGGTCACGCCCCGAAAACGCGTTTAGTCCTCTAGTTGCGGTACTTGCACGCGCAAGGACCGCACCTGGTGTCGCGTGATCCCGCGGGTCTTACCCGTGACTGGACGGCGATCTCGCGTGATTGGGCGGAGGTCTCCGTGATCTCCGTCTGATCACGCGTAACCGCCGTCTGATCACGCGAGATCTCCGTCTGAGGAACGAAACCCCACGTCAAGCAAGCAGGATCACGCGACAACTAGAGGACGAAACGCGGCGAAAGTCAGCCGGCGATGTCGGCGCGTGCGATCACCTTCGTGATCCGCGCCCGCACCAAGGACTCCTCGGGCACGGCGTTGCGTTTGCCGTAGGCCTCGGCCTGGTCCTCGCCCATGTACCGGCCACCGAGCCTGGTCGCCCATTCGAGCATCTCGTCGTAGTCGTCGTGCAGCACCGCCTCGGCGGTGAACTGCACGTACGAGTACGGCGGCTTCTGGTCGTCGACGGCGAGCGAGAGCCGTCCGTCGCGGCGGATCGCCTTTCCTTTGAGCGTGTCCGTGCCGGTGGTGAAGATCAGCTCGTCGCCGTCCGCGCCCTCGTTCAGCAGGAACCACACCGGCGTCACGATCGGCGCCCCGTTGGCGCGGACCAGGCCGAGCATGCCCGTGCGGGTGCCCTCACTCGCGAACTGCCACCACTCGTCCCGGCTCATCTCACGCATGAACGAGACGCTACCTCCGCCCGGAGGCCCCGCCACCCCGGTCACCCGTGCGGGGTGCCGGGGGCGGCGACTAGCCTGGCCTGCTGTGCGAGACGACGAGCTGACCGGGATGGGGCTGGCCGACGAGGGGCTGACCCGCCGCCTCAAGGCGCTGGCCTGCACCGCGCCCTTGCACGACCTCGACGCGCGCAAGGCGAAGCTGGACTGGGCGGACGCCACGATCTACCAGATGGCCGAGATCGCGCTGCACACGATCGACCAGGTCACCGTGTCGATGGACTTCGACACCGGCGCCGACCACGAACAGGTGATTGTGCGACTGTTGCCGTTCGTCGCGCTCCAGGCCCCCGGCCGGACCCCGGACGAGCACGCCAAGGTCGCCCGCTGGGTGCTCGACAACCTGATCAACGTCGGCACCACCGACCGCGGGTTTCGCCGCGTCTACGGCTCCATCGGCCCCGGCGGCGGCTACCAGCGGCGCCAGTTCGACTTCAAGCTGCTCGTGGAGCTGGCCGCTCCCGATGGCGAGGTCTATCTGCGTGCCACCGACGAGGCGATCAACGTGCTCGTCGGCGCGCTGGACACCGACGTCGAATCGGCCCAGATCGCGGCCGAGGTCAAACTGGAGAACCTGATCAACCGCGGCCGTCTCGCCGACGCGAAGCTCGCCGCCGAACAGGCCCGCTACCGCACCGTCCAGTACGGCGAGACGCTGCGCGCCAAACTCGACGCGACCCGGCGCGACGTTCGCGCGGTCGACTGGGAGCGTGAGGTCCCGGACCTGCTGGACCAGGCGCTCTCCCATATCGAGTCCCGGTTCCGCGCCGAGAACGCGATCCTCAAGAACATCACCGCGTCCCGCGACGAGACCGAGGATCTCGACCGCAAACGCCGCGCCGCCGAACTGGTCGACATCGTCGGCGACTGCATCCGCCGTCACACGCGGTTGCAGTCGCGGCTGGCCGACGCCGGGGCGGTGTTCCGCGCCGAACAGGACCGCCAGCAGTTCTCCGGGCCGCCGCAACGCGCCACGATCGACCTGTTCGGCCAGCTCCTGATGCCGACGCTGGGCCTGCCGATCGCCGACGCCGTCGCACCCGCCGAGTCCTTCTTCCACGCCGGGGCCGGGATCTCGCCGCCGACCGTGCCGTCGTTGTCCTCGCTGGTGTCGCTACTGCTGCGGCCGGCCCCGGAACGCGACCAGCTTGTCGGTGAGATCCCCGAACCCGAACTGATGCCCGCCGACGTCACCGACAGGTTCGGCGACGAGCAGTGGCGCCTCGCCGACGACCTGCTCGATCTGCCCGAGGTGCCGCGACGGCTGTCCGGGCTGCTCGAAGAGGCCCGCCGGATCGACCCGGGGTTGCCCGCCCTGGTCGCGTTGCGCGCGGTGCACGCCTACAGTCCCGGGGTCGGCGCGGCGCTCCGGCTGGGGGAGCGCCAGGTACTGCTGGCCGTCGACGACGGCACTTTGCTCGACGATCCGGAGTTCGGCGGAGCGGATCTGCTGCTCTCGTCGGCGCGGGTCGATCGCCACGACGAAGAGGAGGAGGTCGCGTGACCACAACAGGGGACGTCGAATCCGCGGCCCGGCTCGTCTCGTTCGGCATGCGCCCGAAGCAGTTGCCGTCGCGGGACGTCGTCTACGGCGACCTCGTCCGGCGCTACGGCGAGGACAGGGCGTTCAAACAGCTCACGCACGCCGTCGCGGCCGGGCTCGGGCTGATGGTGCTGGAGGTCAATCTCCAGGCCGGTGCCGTGCTGGCGGCGACCGACGAGTCCGTCTTCGAGATCAAGATGGACAGCTACGCGCGGCAGAGCAAGATCCGCGAGCGCCGTGAGACCGAGAAGGTCCTGCACGGGCTCGTCCACCTGGCCACCGCCGCGCTCGGCTACCCGCGCCCGGACGACCTCGCCAACGACACCTACATCGGCCGCGTCAGCGTCGAGCAGGTGGACGCGATGGTGCGCGAGGCCTGCCGGATCCTCGACGAGCGCGCGGCGGAGGCCGAGTCGAACAACGATCCGCTGGCCGACGCGCCCGAACTCGAACAGGCCTGGCGTGCCTACGCCCGTCGTCCGGCGGCGGCGGCCACCAAGGACGGCAGGCTGGCGTCGGACACCACCCGCGGCATGGTCGCGCGGGCGCTGCGCTTCCTCGCGGATCAGGGTTTCCTCGTGCAGGTCAGCGGGGAACAGGGCGGGACCTACCGCACGACACCGCGTTATCAGGTGCAGGTGCGCGAACTCGCCGCCGACGCCGCCTTCGACGATCTGCTCGCGCTGAACGTGGTCTCGGTCGCCAACGGCGGCGGGACCCTGCGCGCGGCCGCTTCGGACACGCTCTAAAAGGGGACTTGAGAGATGTACGAGCTTTCGCGGGTTCGCCTGCACTCGGTGGGCCCGGCGGGCGCGCGGTACCAGGACGTCGTGCTGGACTTCAGCGGCGTCGGCGCGGCCATCACCGCGCCCAAACAGGACGCGCTGTTCAGCGCCGGGATCCACCTGGCCGGGGAGGGGCCGCCGCGGCGGCCGTCACCGGCGAGCGTGCTGTTCCTGGAGAACGGTGGCGGCAAGTCCGTCCTGATCAAGCTGATCTTCTCGGTCATGCTGCCCGGCCGCCGTCAGGTCGTCGGCACGACGAACACCAAGGTGCTGGAGAAGTTCGTCGCCGCCAAGGACGTTTCGCACGTCGCGCTGGAGTGGCTGCAGGTCGAGACCGGCCATCGGGTGATCACCGGCAAGGTGTCGGAATGGCGCGGGCACGTGGTGTCGGCGGATTCGGAGAACCTCGTCGATTCCTGGTACTGCTTCCGTCCCACGCCTTCTCTCGATCTGGACTCGCTGCCGCTGACGTCGGACGGCAGGCTCCTGACGATGTCCGGTTTCCACGACCTGCTCGACAAGGTGCACGGCGGTGAACCGGAGCTGGAGCTGTTCTGGACCCGGCGTCACCACGAGTGGACGTCCCGGTTGGACGGACTCGGCCTCGACACCGAACTCTTCCGGTACCAGCGCGCGATGAACGCCGGTGAGGGCGAGGCGGCGGACGCGTTCGCGTTCAGCACCGACGAGGCGTTCGTCGAGTTCCTGCTGCGCGCGGTGCTTTCGGAGGAGGAACCGAAGGACCTCGCCGAGGTCGTCGCGACCTACGCGCACAACCTCGCCCAGCGTGGGGATCTGTTGTCGGAGCGGGACTTCGTCGCGGGGGCGCTCGATCTGCTCACGCCGCTGGCGGAAGAGGAAAGTGTCGCCGCGGCGTCGCGGAAGCTCGCCGACGCGGCCCGCGCCGAGATGCGGACGCTGGCCGCTCAGGTCGCCGCTCGTGACAAACTCGAGAACGAACGGCTGAGCGGGCTCGATCAGCACGTCGACGAGGTCAAGTCCGCGGAGAAGCTGGCCGAGGGCGACCACCGCCGTCTCACCGCCGGGGTCACCGAGCTTCGGCGCCTGGTCGGGAAACTGCGGCTCGACGAGGCGCAGGAGAGCAAGAAACGGATCGACGGCGAACTGGCCGAGGCCAAGACCGCCGCCGAGGCGTGGCGTGAATGCGCCACCGTGCTCAACCATCTCAACGCCGCCCGCAAAGCCCGTGATTTCCGGGAACTGGTGGGGAATCGCGAGCAGAAGGCGCAACCCGCGTTGCAGGCGCGCAACACCGCCGCGACCGCGCTCGCGCGGGGTCTGCTGGCGCTGGCCAAGAACGCCACCGATCAGGCCGCGAAGGCCGAGGCCCATGTCGGCGCTTTGCGTTCCGAAGCGGAGAAAGCCCAGTCCGAACGTGACGAGTCGGCGAACCTCGCGGCCTCGCGCCGGGCCGAGGCCCGCGGGCTGGGCGCCCGGATCGCCGAAATCCGTGAGGAGATCGCGGAAACCGTCCGGTCCGGCGCGCTCAAGGCCGGGACCGACGTCGCCGAAGCCGCGCGTCTGACCAGGACGGAGGCCGAGACGACCGCCGCGGAACTCGTCCGCCGCGAACAGGAACTCGAACGGGTCGCCGAAGATCTGCGGGCCGCGCAAGCGACCGTCAACGACGCGCACCGGCTCGCGGGGTCCACAAAGGACCGGCTGGAACGCGCGGCCGACGAACTCGACCGGGCCAACCGGCGCACCGACGCCCTCGCCGTCGAACCCCGGCTGGTCGAACTCCTCGGCGCCGACGACGTCGCGCTGGAGACGGATCTGCCGGTGCTGCTGGAACGGCTGCGCGAGGCGGGTTCGACCGCCGAAAAGGAGCAGACGGCGCTGCGGATGGAGGAATCCGTCGACGAGCGCGCACTGAACGCGCTCGGCTCCGGTGGTCTCCTGCCCGCCACCGAAGAGGTACAGGCCGCGCTGGACGCGCTGGAAGCCGCCGGGATGAACGCGTGGTCCGGCTGGCGTTATCTGTCTACTTTGGACAAGAAGCGACGGGCGGCCGTGCTGGCCCGCGCGCCGCAGCTGGTCTCGGGGATCCTGCTCAACGAACCGGAACAGGTCCGGCTCGCCGAGAAGGTGCTGGCGGAACGGCGGTTGCTGCCCACCACGATCATCCCGGTCGCCACGACCGAGGCCACCACGACCGGCCGACTGCCGGGCGAGGCGGGCATCGAATTCCTCGTCCCACCCAACCCGGCGATGTACGACGAGGAAGCGGCCGACGCCGAGCGCGAGGCCATCGCCCTCCGGCACGCGGAACGGCAGCGCCGGCTGGAAGCGTTGGCGACGTCGCTGGCCGACGACAGCGCGCTGTCATGGAAACTCAAGACCTGGCGCGAGGACTACCCGCCCGGCAGCATCGCGACGCTGGCCGAACAGTTGCAGAACGCGCGCACCGCGCACGAGACCGCGCAGACCGCTTTGGGGCAGGCGGAAAAGGAGTTCCAGCGGCTCGGGGAGAAGGCGACCGGGCTGCGCGAGCGGATCCCCGAACTGCGGACGGCGTCGGCCGAGGCGGGGGAGCGGGCCCGCGGGCTCGAAGCGCTGGCCACACGGGCCGCGAAGATTCCCGAGTGGACGGACGACGTCGAACGCGCGACGGAGACCGCCGAGCGGGCCGAGTCGACGGCGTCCGAAGCCGCGGTGAAGGCTTCCCGGCTGCGCGAGCAGGCGGGTGAGGAACAACGCACGGCCGACGGGCACCGGCGCACGGCGACGACCGCGAAGTCGGAACTGGCCGAGGTTCCGGGATCGAGTGACGTCACCGAGGACGACGCCGTCCCGGCCGAACCGGTCGACGCGTTGCGGCGCACCTTCGCGTCCGCGTCCGAGGCGTACTCGAAGGTCGAGGTCGGCAGCGATCTGCGGGCCGAACTCGACCAGGCGGAAAGCGTCGAGGCGTCCACGCGGGCGGCCGTCGAGGCGCTGGACGACGCCGTCCGTGAGCGGGCCTCGGCGTTGCTGGAGACGCCGGACGGTTCCGACGCGTCCGCGCGGGCCGCCGCGCAGGCGCGGGCGAACCGGGCGGTCGCGGTGCTGGAGGAGGAGCGCACCGAGATCGTCGGGCTCGTCGCGACCCGCAAGGCGGAACTGAGCCAGCTCCCGGAACAGCCGTCAGCGCTCGCCGCGATCTCTTCCGACGCGCGGCCGAAGGACATCGAGCACGGCCTGGCGCTGATCGACGACGCCAGCCTCGAAGTGTCCGCCGCCGCGCGGAAATGGGAAGAACTGCAGGAGCGGCGTGCCGCGGCCGAAGCGACATTGGAGTCCGCGAAGACGTCCGCGTCCGGCTTCGGCCTGCTGGCCGAGTCCATGGCGCATCTCTTGTCCAAAGAGGACGATGAGGCGGCGTTCGACGGCGACGTCGAATCGGCTCGGACCAAGCACTCCCGGCTCAACACCGCGCTCACCGAGGCGCAGGATTCCGCCGACGCGGGCGACCGCCGGGTGCGGGCCGCGGCGGACCAGCTCGCGCAGTACGCCACGGACAAGCGGTTCGAAAAGCTCAGCACGCCGGTGCGGCAGCAGGTGATCTCGGTCCGCCGCGATCAGCTGCCCGCGCACGCCGCGGAATGGGCCGAGGCGTTGCGGCCTCGATTGCGCACGCTCACCGACGACCTCGCGCAGATCGACCGGCACCGCGGCGGCATCATCACCCGGCTGCAGGGCATGGTCGACGGTGCTCTGCGTACTCTTCGCGCGGCACAACGGGTTTCGCGGCTGCCGGACGGCCTCGGCGACTGGTCGGGCCAGGAGTTCCTGCGGATCCGCTTCACCGAACTCGAGGAGAACGTGCTCGCCGAGAAACTGGGCGAGGTCGTCGACGAGGCCGCGGTGGGCAAGACCTCCGACGGCCGGGACGTCAAACGGGACGGGCTCTCGCTCGTGCTGCGCGGCGTGCAGGCCGCCGCTCCCAAGGGTTTCCGGGTCGACATGCTGAAGCCGGACTCCGTACTGCGGACCGAACGGCAGCGCGTCTCCGAGATCCGCGACGTGTTCTCCGGCGGGCAGCAGCTGACCGCGGCGATCATCCTGTACTGCACGCTCGCCGCGCTGCGGGCGAACAACCGCGGCAAGGCACGCAACCGGCACTCCGGCGTGCTGTTCCTCGACAACCCGATCGGCCGCGCGTCGGCGGGTTACCTGCTGGAATTACAGCGTGCGGTCGCGGAGGCGCTGGGTGTCCAGCTGATCTACACCACCGGCCTGTTCGACGCCGGCGCGCTGAGCGAGTTTCCGCTGATCGTGCGGCTGCGCAACGACGCGGATCTGCGGGCGGGCCGCAAATACCTGTCCGTCGACGCCACGATCCGGAACGCGACCGACGAACTCGGGGAGCCGGACGGCGTCGCGCGACTCTCCGCCACGCGGCTGTTCACGCGGCCGTCGGAGGAACCGGAACAGGAGGAGGAGACGGCTTGACAACCAGGTGCCACCTGGTGCCACCCGGTGCTATCATCTGACCATGAGCGTTCAGCATGAGATTTCTCAACGTGATCTCCGGAACCGCTCCGGCGAGATCATGGACGCGGTCGAGCACGGTGAAACCTTCACCGTGACCCGCAGCGGCTCGCCCATCGCCCAGCTGGTTCCGCTGTGTCGACGGCACGCCGTGTCCCGGGACCAGTTCGCCGCCGTCTCGGCGAACGCCCCGCTCATCGACTCGGACAGGTTCCGCGCGGACCTCGACGACGCTTTCGCAGGGGAGGCTGACGATCCCTATGGCCGCTGAGGTCCACGGCCTGCTCGACACGAACATCCTCATCCTCCGGCGGGCGATCGATCACGCCCAGCTGCCGGATCTGATGTCGATCAGCACGATCACACTCGCCGAGCTTTCGGCGGGTCCGCATTACGCCACCGACCCGGCCGAACGGGCACGGCGCACCGACCTGCTGCAACGGGTGGAGTCCGAGTTCGACCCGTTGCCGTTCGGCACGGAGGCGGCGCGGATCTTCGGCCGGGTGTCGGCGTCCGTGCTCACGATGGGCAGGACACCCCGGCGGCGGGTGGCCGATCTGATGATCGCCAGTGTGGCCATCGCACACCGGATGCCGCTGTACACCACCAACCCGCAGGATTTCGAAGGCCTGAAAGAACTTCTCGACGTCGTACCGGTCACTCGGCCGGGACAGGCCATGACCGAGCCGAGGTCCGGTACTGCCCAGGCGCCTGGTGGCGTGCGCGCCGGAAAGCCCGGCTGAACGCGTACACCGACGTGTAGCCGACCGAGTGGGCGATGGCGTCCACCGTGTCGGCGGTGTCGCGGAGCCGGACCGCGGCCAGGTCCATCCGCCACTGGGTGAGGTAGTCGCCAGGGGTCCGGCCGGTGGTTTCACGGAAGCGGCGGGTCAGCGTGCTGCGTGAGGTCGACAGTTCCGCCGCGAGCAGGTCGGTGGTCCACGGTTTCGCCGGGTCCTCGTGGATCTTGACCAAGGCCACGCTGATCAACGGGTCGCCGAGGACGCCGAGCCAGGTTCCCCGCGTCTCGGCCGGTTTCTCCGTCCGCCACACACGGAGCAGCTGGACCAGGAGGATGTCGACGAGCCGGTTGAGGACGAACTCGGTCGCGATCTGCGGACGGGCCAGTTCCCGCGACAGCAGCCGGACGGTGTCGTCCAGTCCGCCGCCGTCGTGGTTCGCGTGGATGTGCACCAGTTCCGGCAGCGTGGCGAGCACCTGGATGGACACCGCCGGGTCGTAGTCGTAGGACGCGCCGAGGATGTGGGTCTGCACCTCCCCGGAGCCCAGCCGTAGCACTCCGCCGCACTTCCGCGCTCGCTCCGCCGCCGTGCACAGCTGGGGAATGATCGGGGCACCCGGGGCGCTGCGCAAGGTGTGCTCCGGTCCGTTCGGCAGCAGGACGACGTCGCCGGGCATGAGCTGCCGCGGTGGGTGACCCGCCACGTCCAGCCAGGCCGTCCCGCAGGTGACGGCGTAGAAGGCCGCGCCCGCGATGCCGTGCCAGAGGATCCCCCACGGTCCGGACGCCTCGATCCGGGCCCCGGCGGCGCCCCGGACGCCGCCGACGGCGAGAGTTTCGGCCAACAGGTCCATGTCACCGAGGATAGTGCGACAGATGGATATGTTCATAGCGATTTCAGGCATCGATAGGACCACGGCGTGCTACATACGATCGAGGTCATGGCAGACACGATCGACTTCGACAAGATCAACCGCGGCGTGATCGCCGAGTTCCGGGAGACCGGTGGCAAGGCCGGCGGCATGTTCGAGGGCTTTCCGCTGGTGCTCGTGCACCACACCGGCGCCAAATCCGGCACCGAACGGATCGCGCCGCTGGTCCCGCTCCTGGAGGGCGACCGGATCTACATCTTCGCCAGCAAGGGCGGCACCGACGAGAACCCGGCCTGGTACCACAACCTGGTGGCCAATCCGGACACCAAGGTCGAACTCGGCACCGAGACCTTCCCGGTCCGCGCGCGGGTGCTCACCGGCTCCGAACGCGATGACGTCTACGCCAGGCAGTCCGCCATCCAGCCGCAGTTCGCCGAGTACCAGCGCAAGACCAGCCGGGTCATCCCGGTGATCGAGCTGGCGCGGGTCTAGGGTCCTGCCACCGGGGACCGGCCACTGTCGGACCCCGGTGGTAGAACCAGTCCGTGGCCCCCAAGATCGACGTCCGCCAGCGCCGCGCCCGGCTCGCCGTGCGCCATCACCTCGCCACGCCCGCCCCGTCGGTGCACGCCGTGGCGGACGCGGTCGTCGCGCTGCACGCCACCGACCCGTCGACGGTCCACCTCTCGGCGTGGGCGCGGATCAAGGGTGACGGCGTCACGGAACTGGAGAACGCGCTCTACGAGGAGCGCACGCTGATCCGGATGCTCGGCATGCGCCGCACGGTCTTCGTGGTCGGGCGCGAGAACGCGGCCCTCGTCCAGGCGGCGTGCTCGGCGGACATCGCCAAGAAGCAGCGACGCCTGCTCGAACAGCACCTCGGCCAGCAGGGGCACCCGGAGAACGTGCCCGACCCGGAACGCTGGCTGGCCGAGGTCGAGGACGCGACCGAGCGTGCGCTGAAGGCCCGTGGTTCCGCGACGGCGCAACAGCTTGCGGAGGACGAGCCCCGGCTGAAGCAGCAACTCATCATGTCGGCGGGCAAGCCGTACGAAGCCATCGCCAACGTCAACAGCCGGGTCCTGTTCCAGCTCGCGGTCGACGGGCGCATCGTGCGCGGCCGCCCGCGCGGGAGCTGGATCAGCAGCCAGCACTACTGGGCCCCGATGGCCGACTGGCTGCCACAGGGCCTCGCCGAGTGGGACGCCGACGAGGCGCGGGTCGAACTCGCCCGAAGGTGGCTCTACGCCTTCGGTCCGGCGCCGATCGCGGACCTGCGGTGGTGGATGGGCTGGACCGTCGGGCAAACGAAGAAGGCCCTCGCGGCCGTTCAGCCGGTCGAAGTCGACCTCGACGGCGTTCCCGGCGTCGTCCTCGCCGACGATCTGGAGCCGGTCGCGGGGCCCGAGCCCTGGGTCGCGCTCCTCCCGTCGCTCGATCCGACCTCGATGGGGTGGATCGAGCGCGACTGGTATCTCGGTCCGCACCGGGCGCCGCTGTTCGACGGCACCGGCAACATCGGGCCCACCGTCTGGGCCGACGGCCGGATCGTCGGCGGCTGGGCTCAGCGTGCGGACGGCGAGGTCGTCCACCACTTCCTGGAGGACGTCGGCGCGGACGTCGAACGAGCCGTCGAAGCGGAGGCGAACCACCTGGCCGGGTGGTTCGGAGAGGTGCGAGTCACGCCACGAATGCGGACGCCGCTGGAGCGACGGCTAGCACAGCGAAGCTGAGAGTTTTCAGCAGACGTCCTGGTGGCGAACCACTTGATCGATTCTTGACCTGACCCACCGAGTGGTGGAAGTCTCGTCAGGGCAAAGAGGGCCGCCCGAGCGCGCACGCTAGGGTTGCGCCCGAGTAAAGGACGTCTTACCGGGGCGATCCCGGACGAGTCTCAAGGGAGTGGCAGCAGTGACGGTTCGCGTAGGTGTCAACGGCTTCGGCCGCATCGGCCGCAACTTCTTCCGGGCCGTGCAGGCCGCCGGTCACGACATCGAGGTTGTCGCGTTCAACGACCTCGGCGACGTCGCCACGATGGCCCACCTGCTGAAGTACGACTCCATCCTCGGCCGTTTCCCCGGCGAGGTCAGCGTCAGCGACGAGGGCATCGTCGTCGACGGCAAGACGATCAAGGCCCTCGCCGAGCGCGACCCGGCCAACCTGCCCTGGGGCGACCTCGGCGTGGACGTCGTCGTCGAGTCGACCGGCTTCTTCACCAACGCCGACGCCGCGAAGGCGCACCTCGCCGGCGGCGCGAAGAAGGTCATCATCTCCGCGCCCGCCAAGGGCGAGGACCTGACCGTGGTGCTGGGCGTCAACGACGACAAGTACGACGGCTCGCAGAACATCATCTCGAACGCCTCCTGCACCACGAACTGCCTCGGCCCGCTGGCCAAGGTCCTCCAGGACTCGTTCGGCATCGAGCAGGGCCTGATGACCACCATCCACGCGTACACGCAGGACCAGAACCTTCAGGACGCGCCGCACAAGGACCTGCGCCGTGCCCGCGCCGCCGCGCTGAACATCGTCCCGACCTCGACCGGTGCGGCCAAGGCCATCGGCCTTGTCCTGCCGGAGCTGCAGGGCAAGCTGGACGGCTACGCGCTGCGCGTCCCGATCCCGACAGGCTCGGCCACCGACCTCACCGTCACGCTGACCAAGAGCGCGACCCTCGAGGAGATCAACGCCGCGTACAAGGCCGCCGCCGAGGGCCCCCTGGCCGGCGTCCTGCGCTACAACGAGGACCCGATCGTGTCGGCCGACATCGTCACCGACCCGGCGTCCTGCATCTACGACGCGCCGCTGACCAAGGTCATCGGCAACCAGGTCAAGGTCATCGGCTGGTACGACAACGAGTGGGGCTACTCCAACCGCCTCGCCGACCTCGTCAAGCTCGTCGGCAACAAGCTTTCCTGACCGATGGCGCTGAAGAATCTCGAAGACCTGCTGGGCGAGGACGTCTCAGGCCGGTTCGTACTCGTACGGTCCGACCTGAACGTCCCGCTCGACGGGGACAAGATCACCGACGACGGCCGCGTCCGCGCGGCCCTGCCGACCCTCAAGCGGCTCGCCGAGGCGGGCGCGAAGGTGGTCGTCACGGCGCACCTCGGCCGCCCCAAGGGCGAGCCGGACCCGAAGTTCTCGCTGGCGCCCGTCGCCGCGAAGCTCACCGAGCTGCTCGGCGTCGACGTCCCACTGGCGGGTGACCTGGTCGGCGAGTCCGCCAAGGCCACCGTCGAGGGCCTGACCGACGGTCAGGTGGCCCTGCTGGAGAACGTGCGCTTCGACGCGCGCGAGACCAGCAAGGTCGAGGCGGAGCGCCAGGAACTGGCCGCCGAGCTGGCCGCGCTCGTCCCGGGCGGCGCGTTCGTCTCCGACGGGTTCGGTGTCGTGCACCGCAAGCAGGCCTCGGTCTACGAGATCGCTCGAGCGCTTCCGGCGTATGCGGGCGGTCTGGTGCTGGCCGAGGTCGATGTCCTCAAGAAGCTCACCGAGGACCTCGCGCGGCCGTACGTCGTCGTGCTCGGCGGCGCGAAGGTGTCGGACAAGCTGGGCGTGATCGCCAACCTGCTGACCAAGGTCGACAGGCTGCTCATCGGCGGCGGCATGGCGTACACCTTCCTCAAGGCCCAGGGCCACGAGGTCGGCGACTCCCTGCTGCAAGAAGACCAGCTGGAGCAGGTCCGCGGCTTCCTCGCCGAGGCGGAGAAGCGCGGCGTCGAACTGATCCTGCCGGTGGACGTCCTCGCCGCGACCGGCTTCGCCGCCGACGCCGAGTTCGACGTCGTCGACGCGACGGCCATCCCGGCGGACCGCATGGGTCTCGACATCGGCCCGAAGTCCCGCGAGCTGTTCGCGGGCAAGCTGGCCGACGCGGCGACCGTGTTCTGGAACGGCCCGATGGGCGTGTTCGAGTTCGAGTCCTTCTCCGGCGGCACCCGTGCCGTGGCCGAAGCACTCGTCGAGAGCGACGCCTTCACCGTGGTCGGCGGTGGCGACTCCGCCGCGGCCGTGCGGCAGCTGGGCCTGCCCGAGGACGGCTTCTCGCATATCTCGACCGGCGGCGGCGCGTCGCTGGAGTACCTGGAGGGCAAGGAACTGCCCGGAGTCGCTGTGCTGGGAGAGAACGACTAGTGGCGCGCAAACCGCTCATCGCCGGCAACTGGAAGATGAACCAGAACCACCTCGAAGCCATCGCGCTGGTTCAGAAGATCGCCTTCGCCCTGCCGGAGAAGTACTACGCGAAGGTCGACGTCGCGGTCCTGCCGCCGTTCACCGACATCCGCAGCGTCCAGACGCTGACCGACGGCGACAAGCTGTCGCTCACCTACGGCGCCCAGGACCTGTCGCCGCACGACTCCGGTGCCTACACCGGTGACGTGTCGGGCCTGATGCTGAAGAAGCTGGGGTGCAGCTTCGTCACCGTCGGGCACTCGGAGCGGCGCGAGTACCACGGCGAGTCCGACGAACTCGTCAACAAGAAGGTCAAGGCCGCGCTCAAGCACGGCATCACACCGATCCTGTGCGTGGGGGAGAAGCTCGAGGTCCGCGAGGCCGGCGAGCACATCGCCCACACCACGACCCAGCTGATCGAGGGCCTCAAGGGGCTTAAGAACGAGCAGGTCAAGGACGTCGTCGTCGCCTACGAGCCGGTCTGGGCCATCGGGACCGGCAAGGTCGCGACCCCGCAGGACGCCGAGGAGGTGTGCGGAGCCATCCGCGCCACCCTCGCCGAGAAGTATGGTGCCGAGGTCGCGTCCTCGGTCCGCGTGCTCTACGGCGGCTCGGCGAAGGCCAACAACATCAGTGACCTCGTCGCCTGCGAGAACATCGATGGTGCCCTCGTTGGTGGTGCCAGCCTGGATGGTGACGAGTTCACCAAACTCTGCGCACTCGCCGCGGGCGGGCCCCTGCCCTGATCGGGGCACCAACCGGGTAACCTGGGTATCCGGTCCGTCACACAGCAGTGGACGAGTCCAGGAGTACGGTGTGTTCTGGTGGTCAAGAGCCACTCACGGCACACCGTTTTCCTGCATTCTCCAAGAGCGCAGAGGATGACATGAAGCTGTTCCTGCAAATCCTGTTGATCGCCTCCAGCTTTTTCCTGGTGGTCGCCGTGTTGCTGCACCGCGGCCGTGGTGGCGGTCTGTCGTCGCTGTTCGGCGGCGGTATGCAGTCGAGCCTCTCGGGCTCGAGCGTGGCCGAGAAGAACCTCGACCGGATCACGCTGCTGCTGGGCGCTGTGTGGCTGATCAGCATCATCGGCCTCGGGCTCCTGCTCAAGGTCTGATCGATCCAGGTGTTTCGGCGTGCCTATGGGGGGCGCGCCGCCGATCCCTATAGGTGTGAGGATTCATGGTTGGCGGTAACGCGATTCGGGGCACCCGTGTGGGTGCCGGACCTTCGGGCGAATCGGAACGGGGTGAGTCGGCGCCGCGGCGCCGCATTTCCTACTGGTGTGCCAACAGGCACGAGGCGCAGCCCTCGTTCTCGATGGACGCCGAGATTCCCGACGAGTGGGATTGCCCGCGCTGCGGACTCCCCGGTGGACAGGACGAGCAGAACCCGCCTGCCGCGCCGCGGACCGAGCCTTACAAGACCCATCTCGCCTACGTGAAGGAACGGCGTTCCGACGCCGACGGCGAGGCCATCCTCGCCGAGGCGCTGGAGCGGTTGCGCCAGCGCCGGGAGATCTAGCCTCCGCTCACCGGTCGAGCGGGTACCGGGCACGCACCCGGAACCCGCCGTCCTCGGTGTCGGCGGTCTCGAAGCTCCCACCCAGCAGTCGAGCGCGTTCGGCCAGTCCGGTCAGCCCGTGCCCTCCCGAGGGCAGGGCCGCACCGGACGTCCGGGCGCGCTCATTGCGTATTTCGACCTTGAGGGAACCGTGTTCGCCCTGGATCCGGATGGTCGCGGTGGCGCCCGGTGCGTGCTTGTGCACGTTGGTCAGGCATTCCTGCACGGTCCGGTAGGCCGCCGCCGAAACCTGGCTGGGCAGCAGGTCGGGGATCCGCTCGACGGTGAGGTGCACCGGGACGTCCGAGCCGCGGATCAGCCGGTCGAGTTCGTTGATTCCCGGCCGCGGCCCGTCGTCTTCGGAGCCCGAGCGCAGCACACTCACGAGTGAACGCAGCTCCTCGAGTGTCTTGGTGCTGAGTTTCCGGATGACCTGCGCGGTTTCGAGCGAGCGGGCGTCGGTGGTCTGTGCCTGAAGCGCGCCGGCCTGCATCGCGATGAGCGTGATCTGGTGCGAAACGACGTCGTGCATCTCGCGCGCGAGCCGGGCACGCTCCTCCGCGCGGACGGCGTCGGCGTGGAAGCGGCGCTCACGGTCGCGGCTGGCGGCGAGTTCGGAGAGCTTCTGCGAGATCTCGGTCCGCGCCCCGATCAGCAGGCCGATGGCCACCGGCATACCGGCGACGATGACGCCGTAGATCCCGTCCAAGACGTGTTCACGCCAGCTGAGTTCGACGAAGTCGGCCAGCGGCCACTGGACGAACCGGCAGGTGAAGACGAGCGCGAACCCGGTCCAGGTCTGCCAGTGCATCTGCTTGCGGGTGGCGAGGAAGCCGAGCGCGATCATCGCGGCCAGCTGGGACCAGCCCGCCAGGAAGCCGGGAACGGTGACGATCACCGCGAGGAACGGCAGCTTGCGGCGGAAGGCGAGGCCGAGGCACGCGGCGCCGGACAGGTAGATGGAGTACGGCTGGGCCTTCTCGGGGATCACCAGCCAGACGTCGAGTGCGGCCAGGAAGATCGCGAGCGTGTCGACGCCCAGCGCGACCAGCGCCGGACGTTTGATCTTGGCGAACGACATGACCCCGGCGGCACGGCGCATCCGGTCGGCGGCGTCCGCTCCGGAGCCGCCCACCGAGATACCTGGCATCGAGAGACCCTCTGTGCTCATCGCTGGCGACCTCACTCGTCTTGTGGACTTGAATGAAGAGACGTGTTCTTCGCCCGATCGGGACGCGCAGGAACGAACAAATGTGCGGATGCTAACGGGTGGATGTATTAGGGCGGTAAGTTTCCCCCGGTCGGGCTAGCGACTGTCCGGTCACTGTCCGTTCTGCGGACAAGTGCATGAACGTTCGGTCGGTCAAGGCGCGGACCGGACCACCCGGGCTCGGTGGTCCGTTGATCGTTCCGACGGGTGCCGGCGCCGGTTCTGACGCCAGTGAGGCCGGTTTTTGATCTTCGTCACGTTTCGTGGTCGCGCGGTGACCCTTCCGCGCGTCCTTCCTGACCTTCAGGGTAGAGAAGAGAGACCCTGTCAGACTTCCGCCATCAACTCTTGAACGATGCAGAATTTCTCGACTCCCGCCGCGGGAGCTGCCGCGTCGGTCGCGGGCTGGGACGTCGGTATGCGGAGCCCTCTGTCCGGGGGGAGGGGGCAGGCGGGCGGGCTCGGTCAGCCGCTTCGCCCTCTCGTCGCGCTGACGAAAGTCGGCGCTCGATCGCCGACTATTCACCAAGTCCATTATTTGTCCATTATTTGTCCCTTTTTCGTTGATTCGTGCCAGAAATGGTGTTGCGAAACGCTGTGCCTCCTTTCGGAATCGCCTGGCCGGATGGCGTAACGTCGGAACGGGATGGGCGATTCCAACGACAAGTCACGAGAACGCGGAGGTGAGTGCCGTGCAACGGAAATGCCGGCAATGCGGTGAGTCGGCGCAGCCGGGTGCCGAATCCTGTTCCGGCTGCGGTCGCCCGATCGCCTTCGGCGATGACGACGGATCTTCTTCTGTCCCGTCGTCATCGCCGCGGATCTTTCTGACTCCGCCCGCCGTTCCGCGGCGGGAACCGGAGGTCGATTCCCCGCCTCCGCGCAAGGCGAAGGCAAAGGTGCCGATCCTGATCGGGCTGGCTGTTGTCGCGCTCGTCGCGGTGATCGGCGTAGTGGCATTCGTTGTCGCGCCGTCCGGGCAGGTCGCCGGGAACGTCTCTTCCGGTTCCTCGCCCGCCACCGCGAGATCCGAGCGGAGTGAAAGTCCGACGAACGGCTTCCCCGCGGGCGGATCGTCAGCGTCGCCCACGCCCACGACCGTGGCCGATCGGACTGACGGTGAGGAGGAGGCACGCGCTTCGCTGCGAAATCGGGCGGAGAGTGACCTGTCCAAAGCGGAATCGTTTGTCGGCTCCTGGCTGCCCCAGGTGTCCTCTAAGCGTCCGGGTCTTACCGCGAACGGGGTGACCTTCGATCATCAGAGGATCTGGACGGACTTTCTCCGCAGTCTGGAACGGTATCCGGACGCTCTCCTGGTTCGCTCGGGGGACTTCTCGAGCTTCCGGCAGGGAGACTTCTGGATCACCTTGGTGCCGGTGCCGCACTTCAGCGGTCCGGCCGCGAACGGCTGGTGCGAGTCGGCGGGAATAGGCAGGGACGGCTGCTACGCGAAACGCCTGGCGCACAGTGGCGGTTACGCGGAGAACACGCTGTTGCGCAAATGAGGGCCACCGAAACACTCCGGTGGGACCGGGCCATGGAAGCGGACGTTCCGACCGTCCGCTTCCATGGTCTCGGCTCAGCCGGCGAAAACGGTCAGCCAGGTGAGGATCAGCTCGATAACTGCGTGGGTCTGCATGGGAAGAACACCTCCTTTCCCATTTCTTCGCGGACCACCTTGCTGTGATCCACCGTCGAGACCAGGGAGGGTGATTCCGGAGAGCCGGAGTGGTCGCGGCTGATCGCGGAACCCGCCACCGCGGCGATCACCACCAGGAAAAACGCGAATTTGAGCATGGTAGAGACAGGGATGAGAAGCTTCATGGACGTTCGCCTTCCGGGAATGGTGTACGATGCTCGCGCGGTTCGAATTCCGGCGCGTTTCCCTCTTTTTCTTCGTTGAATCTATTTTCGCCTCGCCGCGATGAATTGGGCAGTGGTTTCCCGTTCTGCCGGTGTAACGGAAACACCCGGCCGGTCGACGGTGTGACCGTGCTTTACCGGTGAGAATCGTTCGGCCGGAGCGGGCCGATGTGGGAGAGGGGCGAGATGGAGAGCGAGCTGGCCGAGGAGCTGAAAGCGCTACGGAAAGGGCGGGGCGTCCTCGCCGACCGGATAGACCAGCGCGCGGGTTCCGCCGTTCGTGTGCTGTGCGGGATCACCGAAGGGGTCTCTGCCGCCGAGATCCGGGAAAAGATCGTCGTCACCCTGCGAGAGCTGATCGAAGCGTTGCCGCCGGACCTGCGAGATCCGATGCTGGCCGCATTCGCTCTCGACGAGGCCGTGCAGTACCCGCTCTACCAGGAACGGATCGCGTTCGCGGCCGAGCGGCTCGGACGTGAACAGCGCACCGTCCGGCGGCGGATCGACGAAGGCATCACCAGACTCGTCGAACTCGCCGAGCGGCGGCGGGATTCCGTGCTCGAAGCGGCCACCGGCCCCGGGTGGCACACCACGGACCTGCGGACCTTGGTCAACTTGGCGCTGCCGTTGCCGGAGGCGTTCGAGTTCCGGCAGGTGGTCGCGGAACGGGACGGCCTGACCGCCCTGGAGCTGGCGCTGACCGTGACCGCGACGCCCGGGAGCGAACCGGGCCACGAGCAGCCGGAGGCCGACATCGATGTCTTCGCCGGCGGGACCCTCGTCGCTACCGGCCGGGAGGCGACCGATCGAGTCGGGTTCCAGCTTGCCTTGCCGAGGACCTTGGCCAAGGGGGAAGTTCACGAATTCGTCTTGCGGTTCCGCGCCCCCGAGGGCAAGCCGATGTCACCGCATTACGTGTGCGTGCCCAAGGGGCGTTGTGACGTCTACCGGCTGCAGGTGCGGTTCGGCTACGGCCGCCCTGCTGGGGTCTGGCGCCTCGACGGGGTCTTCCAGCGTGATCTCGATGATCCGATGGCGACCGGTGAGCCGATCTCGCTGGACGAGGCGGGCGAGGCGAACACGGAGTTCAGGCGTCTTCAAGCCGGGCTCGCCTACGG
Organism: Amycolatopsis sp. cmx-11-12; assembly: GCF_046269425.1. Lineage (NCBI taxonomy): Bacteria > Bacillati > Actinomycetota > Actinomycetes > Pseudonocardiales > Pseudonocardiaceae > Amycolatopsis > Amycolatopsis sp. cmx-11-12. The sequence goes on from NZ_JADNQM010000011.1 coordinate 88,328, forward strand.
GATCCGCTGGCAGGGACCGCAGGCGAACCCGGATGACTCTCACGAGGAATAGAGCGCCGCGGTCAGGCTGGGCTCGATCGCGCGGACGGAGGAGTGCGAGTTCCAGCGGCGCAGGGTGACGGCGAGCCGCTGGACGTCCGACCGGATGGTCGCCGAACCGACCATGGCGGTGTTGCCCAGTAGTTCCCGGGCGAGTTCGCAGGAACGATCGAGCTCACCCGAGGCGGCGTGCGCCAAAGCGAGCCGGACGCCGAACCGGGTGCGTGCGCGGATCGCGTCGGCCGGGATGTCGCGAATCGCGCGATCGAGGACTTGGGCCGCCTCGGCGGGCCTGCCGAGATCGTAAAGGCACCAGCCCGTCACGACGGCGACCGGATCGGATATGTGCGACGTGCCGATGGTCGGCCCGTCCTGACCCGACGAACGTGCGGCAGCGAACTGCTTCGTGGCCGAATCGAGGGCTCGCATGCAGGCGTCGTAGTCGCCGACGAGAGCGTGTCCTTGCGCTTCGCGTTGGGCGGCGAGAGCGAGGACGCGGGGTGAAAGAGCGCGATGCGCCTGTGCCCGGCGGGCGAGTTCGATCGTCGCGGGCCCCTTGTCCTGATAGAGCGTGACCAGTGCCCGGCGGACCATGGCGTAGCCCGCCGTCTGGGTGTCGCCCACCGCGGTGGCGACGTCGACGGCCTTGTCCGTCCACCACGCCGCGGCCGCCTCGTCACCCGCCTCCTGTGCCATCCAGCCGGCGAACTCGGCCGTGCGCGCCGTCATCAGCGCGACGTCCTTCGCCGTCGAGCCATGGGCGCTCTTCGCCAATGAACGCAGGGCCTGCGCCTGGCCGATCAGCATCGGCAGGACCGTTGTCGGCGCCGCGACCTGACCCAGGCCTCTCGCTGCGTCGTGGAGCCGCCGGTGGTGTTGCAACTGTGCGTCCACGTTGGCGGCGCCGGGCCGGGCCACGGAGGGCAGACCGAGTCCGGCGAGGATCACCGCCCCGCCCACGAGGACTTCGCGCCGTCCGAGCGGTGTGAAGGAGGAACCACCGCCGGGTGTCATCGTCATCAGCCAGACTTCCTCGTCCTCGCGGCCATGGCGGACGATCTCGGTGCCCGATGAGGCCTCAGGGGTCATCATCGTGATCAACGCTCCCTTCGCGTCGAGTTCCGCGTCGCAACGGCGCACGAACTCCATCGAAGGGGACTGGGCACCGGTTTCGATCCGGCTCACATGACCCTTGCTGTAGTAGAGGCGGCGCGCCAGTTCGGTCAGGGACCAGCCTTGTGCCGTGCGCAGCGTCCGCAGTCGGACGCCGAACGGTTCCGGGAGCAAGTTCATGGACGCTCCACCCCTCCTCGGGTCGGGACGATCGTCGGTCGTCCTGCTGTCGATTCTGCGGCCACCGCGCCTCGCCGATGCGCGATTTCTCGTTCGTCACCGAATAAGACACAGGAAACGGTGTTGTCGACACCGGCGCTCATCATATTCGTTTCTCCGCTGTCCGGCGAGTGTCGTAAATATTCGACTTGACTTGTCGCGGTGCCCGCTGGACAGAAAGTTGACAAATAATGGACAGTGACCAAAAGGAAACAGGAAACGTCCGGTTTACCCCCAAGTAGGGCTTGTCAAGAGGCCGTTCGTCTGCGAAAAATCTCTTTCAGCTCAGCGGAACGTATCCGTATGGGTGCACTGGCGGGGAGACGTTCACCCCGAGGGTCGGGCGAGAGGTATTCGAAAGTGACGCAGATCTTCCTGAATTACCGGTCGGAGGACGACGAGGCCTTTGGCGTCGCCATGCTCGATCAGGCCCTTTCGGACAGGTTCGGTGACGACGCGGTGTTCCTGGCGTCCAAGTCCGTCGAGCTCGGTTCGGCCTGGGAAACCGACATGTTCGAGGCGGTGAAAGAGTCTTCGGCGCTTCTGGTGATCATGGGCCGTCGGTGGCTCGACGCCAAGGACGAAAACGGCGGCCGCCGGATCGACGACCCGAAGGACTTCGTCCGCCGTGAAATCCTCACCGCGCTCGAACTCGGCAAGAAGGTGATTCCCGTACGGCTGGCCAGTAAGCGTTTGAAGGTGGACGACCTGCCCGAAGAACTGCGCCCCTTGATCAGCCGTCAGGATATCGAGGTCCGGTTTCGCAACTACCGCGTCGATGTCGAACTGCTCGCGCAACGGCTTCGTCAGGAAATACCGGAATTGCGGAAGGCGGTACCGTCGCGGGCCGCCGACGGCCACGGACGGAAGCCCGTCGATTCCGTCACCCGGATCGGCAATCAGTTCAACGGGCCCTTCCACTTCCGCGACTTCAACAACTACGGACCCGCCGACTGACTTTCGGTGAACAGTTCCCGCCGAACCTGGAGCCGCATCAGTGAGTGACGAGAAGCCCGGCGACACCCCGCCCAAGCCCGCCTCCAAACCCGAAACCCCTACCCCGCGGCCGTCCGAAGAAGCGTCCGCGAGCAAGGCCTCGCCGTCCCCGCCGGACGCCGAGAGCTACCAGTCACCGTCGCGCGAGGAGGCGATGCAGCGCCTGCGCGGCGAAGCGTCGGAGCTGTCCGCCGCGAAGTTCGGCCGAATCATTGCCGAGGGAACCAATCGGCTCGACGGCGCTGTCACGGTCAACGTTTTCGAGGGCGAGTTCTCCGTCGAAGGTGACTTCTTCGCGGGCGACGGCGCCGGTCGCGGCGGCCGCCGCTCGTCGGGGAGGCGTTCGGGCAGCGTCCGGCTCGATCCGGCGAAGGTGGCCGAAGAGAACGAATACTTCGTCGCGCCGATCGGGTTTGAAGAAGGTGTCGACATCCTCAGCGCGCGCAGCCTGCTTCTGCTGTCCGGCCCGGCTCGTACGGGGCGCCGTACTCGGGCCTTCGCGACGTTGATCGAGGTGATGAAGCGGGTAGAGCGGGAACCGGAACTGATCAGGCTCGACGGTTCGGTGCTCGGCAACACGAACTGGCGGGTTCCGAAGCGTGGCCACGGGTTCGTCATCATTGACAGGGAAAGCAGGGGTGGCAAGTTCGCCGCCGAATCGGTGACGGATACCTGGCTTCAGTACGCGGCCGAGCAACTGGCGGAACACGAGAGCTACCTCGTGGTGGTCACCGGACCGGTCCGCGGGCAGCTGGCCACTGCGCCCAAGCGAGCGGAATTCGTCCTCGAGGATCTGGAGCTGCCGGATTCCCTCGAGATCGTGCGACGCCGCGTCATTGGCGAGCTCCTGTGGGATCCCGGGGATCTCGATCGGCGTCTCGCGGAGACCGAGCTCGAGGAACTCCTCCACGAGCGTGACAACGATCCCCGGTTCGCGACCCGTGCGGCAGCAGTGATCAGCGAGGCGCTTAGGAGCGAGGCCGATCTCGCGGAAGAGGTGGAGAAGCTCAGCAATCTCGAAGAACAGGTCCGGGAGTGGCTGGAGCGCGATCCGGAGCATATGGAGGTCGCGTTCGTACTGGCGACCGCCGTCCTCGAAGGAGCGAGCTACCTGAGTGTCGCCGATGCCGCGGTCTCCCTGTTCCGTGAACTGAGTGGCGTCTCGAGTTCGGCGACACCGCGCTATCTCAGGCAACTGCTCGCCGAACGGGATTGGATCGAATGCGTCGGCAGGCCGGGAGACGGTGAGGGAGCGCCGATGCTGCGTTTCAAACGCCCTCGGCTTCGTCCGGTCGTGCTGGCACTGGCTTGGTTCGAGTTCGACGGAGCCAGGGCGAAGATCCTCGAGTGGCTCAAGAAGCTCGCCGAGCACACGGACGTCGAGGTCCGGGCGAGGGCCGCCCAGGCGGCGGGGATCCTTGCCAGCAACGACTTCGAACACGGGGTGCACCAGTACTTCCTGCCATGGGCGGCGGCCAAATCCGCGCCTCTGCGACAGAGCGCCGCCAACGGGCTCAACGTCGCGGGCACGCTCGGACAACATGCCGAGTCCGCATGGACCTACGTGGAGCAGTGGGCAGATCTCGTCGGCTCGGGCGAGGTCCGCAACAACCTGCTCGCGACCGTGGGGCTGGCGGTCGGTGGTCAGCTCGGCGTCGATGAGCCACGCCGGGCCCTGCGTGTGCTGAGAACCCTGGTACGAGACGGTGACTGGGCGCTGCTTCAGCCGGTCGCCATGAGCACGCAGACCTTGCTCGACGCGGGACGGGACGAAGAAGTCCTCGAAGCGTTCCTCGAATGGACGGACGATTCGCATGACGAGGAAGCGGTGGTGAAGGTCCTCACGATGTTCGCCTTCGCCGTCGCGCCGGAAGACGGTGAGGACGAGCAACCGCTCCTCATGCGGGAGGCGGACCGGCACCGTGAGGCCTTGCCCGAGCTGTGGGGGCGTGCGCTCGCCGCCAAACCGGTCCGCGGGCTTGCGATGGAATCGCTGAGGTCGTGGGTGCGCACGGCCGACACCGACAAGACCGCGCGGGACACGGTGCTCGACGTGATCGCCGGCATCGCGGACCGCAGCGCGACCGACTACGGCAGATTGCTCCACGCCCTCCACGAGTGGGCGCTGGACGCGGACGATCCTTCGGACGCGGCCGCCGATTTTCATGACGAATTGCTCGAAGCCGGAGAGGAAACCCCATGAGCCAGACCTACGATCCGATCCTGGCGGTCGTTCAGCCACTCCGGCTTCGTGTCGGTTCACCTCTTCGCGGTCCGTCGATCGGCACTGCCCTGGTCCTCGAACGCGTCGCGGGTGAGCCGATCGTGGTGTGGCCGAGCCAGCGAGTGCCTGGCGCCAGAATCCGGCATTTCCGGCGCATCCATCAGGTCGACGTCGCCAACCGGGGGCTGGAGCTCGAAGTCAGGGTGCCCAGCTCCGATCCGGCGTTCCCGTTCTCGGTCACGCTGCGGTTCTCCTGCCGGATCACCGATCCGGTGAGCATCGTGGAGAACAACATCCGGGACATGACGGCCGCGCTGACCCCATCGCTGGCCGCGATCGTGCGGGAAACGGCCGCCAGATTCGATGTGATGCATCCTCGGGCGGCGGAGGCCGAGATCGCACGGCGGCTCACCACGGCCCATCCGGCTCCGGCGGTCGAGCTGACCCAGTTCTCGGCAGGCGTCGAAATGGTCGACACGGAAGAGATCGTGACCGACCGGCGGAGGAACCGGGTCGGGGAACAGAGCCGCACCGCCATGCGGCCGATCGCCAACGGCAGCAGGGAAGAGCTGGCCGCCCACATGATGAGTCTGCACGATGGTGACCCGATGCCGATGTTGAAGTTCGAAGCGAATCAGGCGGACGCAGCGACCAATGCGAAGCTCGCGGCGCTGAACATCCTGATGGGTAAGGGCGACGACATCGAGGAATTCAACTCCTCGGAGATCAGCAAACGTGTCTTGAAGGAGTTCTACGGCGACGACGACATGGTGCCGAAACGTCGTGGCGGGGTGCGAGAACGTATCGGGCGCTCTCGCGAGTCGCTGGAAGGTGGCTCCGTCGTCGAAGGAAACGTTCCGGACGGCGAAGGCAAGGCCGATCCGCCGCCGAAGTCGAACGGTTCGGGTCCGAGCCGTGAGAAGGACAAGGACTCCGGCAAGAGCAAGCCGCGGCAGTCCGATGACGACCGGTGACGGCGGCGCGCTGATGGACGTCCTCCCGGGCGCGAGAGGGACGGACAGGGTCTGGAATCACGTCGAAGCGGGCTTCGCCGCGCTGGCCTTAAGGTCGGGTGGTGTTCGGGGGCACGGCGAGGGCGCCGATCCGCTCGTGCTGTTCCATCGCCCCCGGGGCCGTGGGGCGGCGGCGGTGTTCGACGCCGGCGACGGGCGGGTGCCGGACGCGCCCGCCCGGCTGCGGGCCCTGCTCGAAGAAGGGTTCACCACCGGTGGTCGCATCGAACCGGCCCTGGAGTCTTTGACGACCTTCGCGGGGATCACCTTCGATCTCACCGGTACCGAGGTGTCCTGGACCGTGCACCAGGCGGGTGATGCCCGGTGCTACGCGGCCGAACCGCGGAGTGGTCTGCGACCAGTGAGCGGGGGCGGGGGCGGGCCGAACGGTTCGGTCCAGGTCTCCACGTGGACAGGGCACGAGACTTCGCCGTGTGTCCTCGTCTGCGTCAGCAAGGGATTCTTCGTCGCGGGCGGAACACCGCCCGCGTTCGAACGGCTTCTGTGGGAGACGCTGCTTTCGGCGCAGGACATCCTTCACTGGAGTGGCTTGCTCGCCGACCGGACGCGCTCCTTCGCCGGGAGCGGCGCTTCGGTCGTCGTGGTGGCGCTCGGCTTCGAGGACTTCGCCGCGCTACGGGCGAGTTTCCGGGAGCGCGCCGACTTCCTGAACCCCGTTCCGGAGCAGGGGAGAGCGTGATGAGGGGCCGGAAGCCGTACTGGCGACCGGAACAGGGCCCGGGTTACGACCTGCGCCAGTACCAGGGCAGCCGTCCGACGGGGCTGGTCGCGGTGACGGCCTGGGATCACCCGATACCGGGCCGTCCCTCCGACGCGACCGGCCCGGACATCCGGCTGGTCCGGCAGGGGAGCCGGTTGCTCGTGGAGGAGCTGGGGGCGTCGCCGTCCACTTCGCTGCGGTTGCAGATACCGCTCGGATCGTGTGTGGCGGCGAGGCTCGCGGGTGAACCCGGTCTCCCCGGTGAAGCCCTGATCCGCCTCACCCTGGTCGTGCGGCTCGGGCGGGCACCGGCCTTCAGCCTGCCCCTGTGGTTCGCGTCGCGGTCGCAGGCTTTCTTGCGTGGTCTCGTCGACGAGATCACCGCACAGGCGGGGCGGCCTCCACGGGGAGTGCGGGCCTCGCGCCGATCGGAGCCCGCACGGGCGCCGTCTCATCAGGACTGGGTGGTTTTCCGGGCGGCGGCGCCACCTGTGACGCCCCCGGCGAGCAGGTAGGGAGGACGAATGAGCCAGGCGACAGGTACTTGTGTTTCGTGCGGTGCCCAGGATGCCGTCGACGGTCATCGATGCCAGGAATGCCGTCCGGGTGCTCTCCCGGAGCTGCGGCGGCGGACCGCGTTCGAACGAGCGACGATCACGTTGACCCCTGCGCCTTCACCGAGGGCCGATCCAGTGGCGGAGGAGCCGAAACGGCTTCCCCTGATCAGGCCGCCGTCGGGACGCATCGTCCGGCTTGCTCTCATCGGGCTGTTTCTGGGTACCGGAGGCTTCCTGCTTCTGACCTACTGGGACGACCTGACCGAGGTGACGAAGACTCCCGTCCCGGCGTCCGCTCCGGAGAACGTGGCGGGGTCGGCCGGGGTGGCGGACGTACCGGGCAAGGAATCCTGTCCGGCGGCGGTGGCCAAATGGCTGCCCGGCGGAGGTGGCGGTGCCGTGCTGGTCGCGCGGCATAACGCGGACAGATTCGTGGTCACGGTGTGCCAGGGCACGGACGGCCAGTACCGCTACGACGGTCTGGTCAGAGGGGCCGAAGCCACCTCCAAAACGCACATCAGTCTTCCTGCGACGTCCACCGGAACCGGATTCGTCGCGCGGAACCAGGGCTTCCGCTACGAGCTCACCGCCTCCGAGCTCGTCCTGAGCAACAACGGCAAGGAGGTCTCGCGATGGCCGTTGAAACCGGCGCAACCCTGAGCGGTCATCGTGGGCGGTGCGCGTGAAGACCCCCTTCTCGAGGGGGGGGAAGGGGGCCTTCACACGCAAAGGGAAGGTCAGCCCGCGGGCGTTTGGTAGACCTTCGTGAGCTTCGAGGCGGAGCCCCGGTCCAGCAGCCAGAGCGTGCGACGGCTGCCGCGTGCCCCCGCCACCGGGATCTGGACCTCGCCCGCACCGGCCAGCGCCTGCGCGACGGCGTCCGCCTTGGCGTCGCCGCCGGTGACCAGCCAGATGTCCTGCGCGCGACGGATCGCGGGCAGGGTCAGCGAGATCCGGGTCGGCGGCGGCTTCGGGCAGTCGCGCACCGCGACGACCGAACGCTCCTTCTCGTACACCGCCGGGCTCTCGGGGAAGATCGAGGCGGTGTGCCCCTCCCCGCCGAGGCCCAGCAGCATGATGTCGAACGCCGGCACGTCGGCCGTCAGGATCTCCGCGTACGCGGCGGCAGCGGCGTCGACGTCATCGCCGAACTCGCCGTCCGAGGGTGCCATGGCGTGCACCCGCTTCGGGTCGAGCGGGACGTGGTCGAGCAGGGCCTCGCGGGCCTGCTTCTCGTTGCGCTCGTCGGAGTCCGCCGGGACGAACCGCTCGTCGCCCCAGTAGACGTCGAGACGCGACCAGTCGATGGCGTCACGGGCACTGGAGTCGCGCAGTTCCTTCAGGATCGCGATCCCGGTGCCGCCGCCGGTGAGCACCACCGAGGCCGAGCCCTTGGCGGCCTGGACGTCGACGATCCGGGTGACCAGCCTGGCCGCCGTGGCGGCGGCCAGGAGGTCCGGGTTCTCGTAGACGACGACCTCGGTCTTGCTCATGAGGCGCTCTTCTTCGTAGCAGCGACGGCGGTCTTCTTCTTGGCAGCGGCCGGAGCCGCCTTCTTTGCCGGAGCGGCCTTGGCCGCGGTGCCCGACGAGATCTTGGAGAGCCCGTTCAGCGAGGCCTCGTAGACCTCGTCCGGGTCGAGCCGCCGCAGCTCCTCGATCAGGCAGTCCTTGTTGTCCCGCCGTTGCAGGGCGATCCGCCGCGTCGGCTGGCCCGGCTGGGTCAGCGTGCCGACCCGCCCGTCCGGCCGGTGCAGTTCCACCGCGCCGGAACGCCGCTCCAGCGTCACCGAGATGATGCCCGCGGCGCCGGTGCTCTTGACTCGCTTCACCGGCACCTTGAGGTACTCGGCCAGCCAGCCCGCGAGCAGTTCGGTCGACGGCGAGTCGGCCTCACCGGTCACGGTCGCGCCGGTGACCTTCTCATGCGGCGGAAGGTCCAAAGCGGACACCAGCTGGGCGCGCCAGCTGGTCAGCCTGGTCCACGCCAGGTCGGTGTCACCCTCCACATAGGACTTCGCCCGGGTGGTGAGTGCTCTTATCGGCGACTTTTCCGCCGCGGAGTCGGTGATCCGGCGCTGGGCCAGCTCACCGAGCGGGTCCTTGGCCGGGGCCTTCGGACCGGTGCCCGGCCACCAGGTGACGATCGGCGCGTCCGGCAGCAGCAGCGGCACGACCGCGCTCTGCCCCTGCGAGGCCAGCGGACCGTAGAGCCGCAGGACGATGACCTCGCTCGCGCCGGCGTCGCCGCCGACCCGGATCTGGCCGTCGATCCGCGGTGCCGCGGTCCGTGCGCCCTTGGCCACCACGATCACCCGCGAGGGGTGCTCCCGGCTGGCCTCGTTGGCGGCTTCGATCGCCTCTTCGAGCCGGTCGTCGTCGTCGGCCACTATGACCAGCGTCAGCACGCGGCCGAGTGCCACCTGCCCGCCCTGTTCGCGGATTTCGACGAGTTTCTTGTTCAGCTGCGACGTCGTGGTCGACGGCAGGTCGATGATCACGGACGCCTCCAGTTCCGGCCGGTACGCTCCAGCATTTCGTCCGCGGACGGCGGTCCCCACGAGCCGGGCGGGTACGCCTCGGGCGCGCCCTTCTTGGCCCAGTGGTCGAGGATCGGGTCCAGGATCTCCCAGGACAGCTCGACCTCTTCGTTCACCGGGAACAGTGACGGTTCGCCGAGCAGCACGTCCAGGATGAGCCGCTCGTAGGCCTCCGGCGAGGACTCGGTGAACGCGTGCCCGTAGCCGAAGTCCATGGTGACGTCGCGGACCTCCATCGTGGTCCCCGGCACTTTCGAACCGAACCGCAGCGTGATGCCCTCGTCGGGCTGCACCCGGATCACCAGCGCGTTCTGGCCCAGTTCCTCGGTCGAGGTCGAGTCGAACGGCAGATGCGGCGCCCGCTTGAACACCACGGCGATCTCGGTGACCCGGCGGCCCAGCCGCTTGCCGGTGCGCAGGTAGAACGGCACGCCCGCCCAGCGGCGGTTCTGCACCTCCAGCGTCACCGCGGCGTAGGTCTCGGTGGTCGAGTCCTTCGCGAAACCGTCTTCCTGCAACAGGCCCGGCACCTTCATACCGCCCTGCCAGCCGCCCGCGTACTGCCCGCGCGCGGTGGTCTCGTCGAGTGGTCCCAGTGGCTTCGTCGCCGAAAGCACCTTGATCTTCTCGGACCGCAGCGCCCGCGGCGCGAACGAGACCGGCTCCTCCATCGCGGTCAGCGCGAGGAGTTGCAGCAGGTGGTTCTGGATGACGTCGCGGGCGGCGCCGATGCCGTCGTAGTACCCCGCGCGGCCGCCGAGGCCGATGTCCTCGGCCATGGTGATCTGCACGTGGTCGACGTAGTTGGCGTTCCAGATCGGCTCGAACAGCTGGTTCGCGAAGCGCAGCGCCAGCAGGTTCTGCACCGTCTCCTTGCCGAGGTAGTGGTCGATGCGGAACACCGACTCCTCGGGGAAGACGTCGTTCACGATCTCGTTGAGCTCCTTGGCGCTCTTGAGATCGCGGCCGAACGGCTTCTCGATGACCACGCGGCGCCAGGTCTCCTCGCTCGCGTCGGCGAGGCCGGAGCGGGCGAGTTGCTTGGTCACCACCGGGAACGCGCTCGGCGGGATCGACAGGTAGAACGCGGTGTTGCCACCGGTGCCCCGCTCGGCGTCGAGGTCCTTGACCGTCTGCGCGAGCCTGTCGAAGGCGTCATCGTCGTCGAAGGTGCCCTGGACGAAACGGATCCCTTCGGCGAGCCGGTTCCACACCGACTCCTTGAACGGCGTCCGCGCGTGCTCCTTGACCGAGTCGTGCACCAGCTCGCCGAAGTCCTGGTGCTCCCAGTCCCGGCGGGCGAAGCCGACCAGTGAGAACCCGGCGGGCAGCAGCCCGCGGTGGGCGAGGTCGTAGATCGCCGGCATCAGCTTCTTGCGAGCGAGGTCACCGGTCACGCCGAAGATCACCAGGCTGGACGGCCCGGCGATCCGCGGCAGCCGCTTGTCGCGCGGGTCGCGCAGCGGGTTGCTCCAGGCTCGGGTCACTCGCCTGCCTCCTGTACCGCGCGGACCAGTTCGGCCAGGCCGGCGGCCCGGTCGGTGAGGTGCAGGCGCAGCACCGGACGACCGTGCTCCGCGAGCACCTGGCCGTCACCGAGCGCCTGCGCGTGCTGAAGCACACCGAGCGTGTACGGCTGCGCTGGAACTGCCACATCGTCAACTACGGCGCCGGTGATCTGGAGGAAGGCGCCGTTCTGGTGCCCGCCCTTGTGGTACTGGCCGGTGGAGTGCAGGAACCGCGGCCCCCACCCGAAGGTGGTCTGGCGGCCGGTCCGCTTGGCGATCTCGCCACGAAGGAGCGACGTCGACGCGTCGTCGAGACGGTCGAGGTACGCCTGCACCGCGATGTAGCCGGTTTCCGGGGCGGAGTCGAAGAAAGCCCGCAGAATGTCCGCGAGCTTTCCGTCGGTGGCCACGCCTGCCGAGCCGAACACCTGGACCGCGCCGTCCACAGTGGACGGCTCTTCGCCGCCCTTGAGCGCGTCGGGGTTGTCCAAAAGAGACCGGGCGGCCTTCTTGGCGGCCTCGACGTCGGGCTGGTCGAACGGGTTGATCCCGAGCAGCCGTCCGGCGAGCGCGGTCGCGAACTCCCACAGCAGGAACTGGGCGCCGAGCGGCCCGGTCACGGAGATCTTCGCGGTGCCCTGGGCCGGGCCGACCGCCACCGGGGTGGCGTCGTCCTTGGCATCGGCGAAACCGGGGGAGTCCGGACCCTCGACGGCGACCGGGAGGAGCCCGGTGCCTTGCTTGCCGGTGGACTCGGCGATCAGCTGCTCCGCCCAGTCGGCGAAGCCCTTGATGCCCGAACCGGTGTCACCGATGATGACCTTCTCGGCGCCCTTTTCGTGCGCCGCGACCCACGCCGCCGCGAGCTTGACCGCGGGGTTGTCCACGGAGTCGTCGGCGAGTGTGTCGGCCACCGAAGCGGCCTGGTCGAGCAGGCGGGCGACGTCCGCGCCGGCGAGCCCGGCCGGGACGAGCCCGAACGCGGTCAGTGCCGAGTAGCGGCCGCCGACGTTCGGGTCGGCGAGGAAGACCTTGCGGTAACCCTCCTTTTCGGACAGTTCCGCGAACGGCGAGCCCGGGTCGGTGACGACCACGATCCGCCGCGCCGCGTCGATGCCCGCGTCGGCGAAGGCCTTCGCGAAGATCCGCCGGTGGCTGTCGGTCTCGACGGTGCCGCCGGACTTCGACGACACCACGATGACCGTCCGCTCCAGGTCACCGGCTAGCGCGTCGGCGACCTGGCCCGGGTCAGTGGTATCGAGGACGGTCAGCGCGACGCCATCCGTCGCGGTGATCACCTCGGGCGCCAGCGACGAACCGCCCATGCCCGCGAGGACGACGCGGTCGACGCCCTCCGAGCGCAGGTCGGTCCGCAATGCCTCGATCTCGCCGATCAACGGCCGCGAGGACTTGTGCAGCGTCGTCCACGAGAGACGGATCGACGCTTCGGACTCGGCTTCGGGACCCCACAGTGTGGCGTCCTGGGACGCCAATTTCGATGCGACCTGATCGGCGACGAGCCGCTCCGCGAACGGAGCGGCTTCGCCGGCCAGGGCGGCGTCGACAATTGCGACGCCGGTCGTTTCCCCTGCCATGGTCCAGTTCAGTCCTTTGCCTTTTCGAGCTGCCCGGTGACGGTCTCGAGAAGTTCCACCCAGGACTTCTCGAACTTCTCGACACCCTCGTTCTCGAGGGTGAGGAACACGTCCGTGATGTCGATGCCGACGGCGCTCAGCTTGTCGAAGACGGCCTGCGCGTCGGCGCCCTTGCCGGTCACCGTGTCGCCGGTGACGTCGGCGTGGTCCGCGGCCGAGTCGAGGGTCTTCTCCGGCATCGTGTTGACCGTGTCCTTGACGACGAGCTGGTCCACGTAGCGGGTGTCGGAGTACTGCGGGTCCTTCACGCCGGTGGAGGCCCACAGCGGACGCTGCGCGTTCGCGCCCGCCTCGGCGAGCTTCTTCCAGCGGTCCGTGGCGGAAAGCTCTTCGAACGCCGCGTACGCGAGGCGCGCGTTGGCGATGGCGGCTTCACCGCGCAGCGCCTTGGCCTCGTCGGTGCCGATGGCGTCGAGCCGCTTGTCGATCTCGGTGTCCACACGGGACACGAAGAACGACGCGACCGAGTGAATGCCCTTGAGGTCGTGGCCGTTGGCCTTGGCCTGCTCGAGCCCGGCGAAGTAGGCCTCGATGACCTTCTTGTAGCGCTCGACCGAGAAGATCAGCGTGACGTTGACGCTGATGCCCTCGGCCAGGGTCTTGGTGATCGCCGGGAGCCCCTCTTCGGTGGCCGGGATCTTGATCAGCACGTTCGGCCGGTCCACGGTCTTCCACAGGTCCTGCGCCTCGGCGACCGTCTTGTCGGTCTCCTTGGCCAGCCGCGGGTCCACCTCGATGGACACCCGGCCGTCGACCCCGTTCGTGGCGGTGTAGACGTCGCGGAACAGATCCGCGGCGTTGCGCACGTCGGTGGTGGTCAGCTCGCGGATGGTGGCCTCGACGTCGGCGCCGCGCGCGGCGAGCTCCTTGGTCTGCTCGTCGTAGGCCTCGCCCTTCGACATCGCGTTGGCGAAGATCGTCGGGTTGGTCGTCACGCCCACGACGTGCTTGTCGCGGATCAGGCCGGCGAGGTTGCCGGTGTTCAGTCGCTCACGGGACAGGTCGTCGAGCCAGATCGAGACACCGGCCTCGGACAGCTGAGCGAGCTTGTCGTTGCTCATGCTTTCCCCTTCAGTTCTTGGTGTTGGCGATCGAGCGACGGGCGGCGTCGACGACGGCTTCCGCGGTGAAACCGAACTCGCGGAACAGAGTGCCGGCGTCGGCCGAGGCACCGAAGTGCTCGATCGAGACGTTTTCCCCGGCGTCACCGGTGAAGCGGTGCCACGAAAGGGCGATACCGGCTTCGACGGAGACGCGTGCCTTGACCGACGGCGGGAGCACCGAGTCCTTGTAGGACTGGTCCTGCGCGTCGAACCACTCGACACACGGCATCGAGACGACGCTCGCCGGGATGCCGTCGGCTTCGAGGGTCTTGCGGGCCTCGACGGCCAGCTGGACCTCGGAGCCGGTCGCGATCAGCACGACCTGGGGCTTACCGTCGGACGCTTCGGCGAGGACGTAGCCGCCCCGCTTGACGCCTTCGGCGCTGGTGCCCTCCAGGACCGGCACGTTCTGCCTGGTCAGCGCGAGGCCCGACGGGTGGTGGACGTCCTCCAGGACGGCCTTCCACGCGTACGCGGTCTCGTTGGCGTCCGCCGGGCGGACGACGTTGAGGCCGGGGATGGCGCGCAGTGAGGAGAGCTGCTCGATCGGCTGGTGGGTCGGGCCGTCCTCGCCGAGGCCGATCGAGTCGTGCGTCCACACGTAGGTGACCGGCGCCTTCATCAGCGCGGCCAGCCGCACGGGCGGGCGCATGTAGTCGGAGAAGATCAGGAACGTCGCGCCGTAGGGACGGGTGCCGCCGTGCAGCGCGATGCCGTTGAGGATCGAGCCCATCGCGTGCTCGCGGATGCCGAAGTGCAGCGTCCGGCCGTACGGGCTGGTCTTCCACATGTCGGTGGAAGCCTTCTCCGGGCCGAACGAGTCGGCCCCCTTCATGGTGGTGTTGTTGCTCTCCGCGAGGTCCGCGGAACCGCCCCACAGCTCGGGAAGCGGGTCGGCGAGGGCGTTCAGCACCTCACCGGAGGCCTTGCGGGTCGCGATGCCCTTGGCGTCCGGCTCCCACTTCGGCAGGTTGTCCGCGAAGCCCTCGGGCAGCGTGCGGGTGGCCATCCGGTCCGCGATCTTCTTGCGCTCCGGGTTGGCGGTGCCCCACGCCTCGAACTTCTCCTGCCATTCGGCGCGCGCGGTCTTGCCGCGGTCGACGGCCTGGCGGGTGTGCGTGATGACCTCGTCGTCGACCTGGAAGTTCTGCGCCGGGTCGAAGCCGAGGATCTCCTTCACCGCGGCGACCTCTTCGGCACCGAGCGCGGCGCCGTGGGCCTTGCCGGTGCCCATCTTCTTCGGCGCCGGGTATCCGATGACGGTCTTCAGCGCGATGAACGACGGACGCTCGGTCTCGGCCTTCGCGGCCTTGATGGCCTCTTCGATCGCGACGACGTCCTCGCCACCCTCGACGACCTGGGTGTGCCACCCGTAGGCCTCGTAGCGCTTCACGACGTCCTCGGACAGCGCGATCTTGGTGTCGTCCTCGATCGAGATCTCATTGTCGTCCCAGAAGACGATGAGGTTGCCCAGCTCCTGGCGGCCGGCGATCGACGAGGCCTCGGCGGTGACGCCCTCTTCGATGTCACCGTCGGAGGCGATCACGTAGACGTAGTGGTCAAAGATGCTCTCGCCGACGGCGGGCTCCGGGTCCAGCAGTCCGCGCTCGCGGCGGGCCGCCATCGCCATGCCGACACCGTTGGCCAGGCCCTGGCCGAGCGGGCCGGTGGTGGTCTCGACGCCCTTGGTGTGGCGGTACTCCGGGTGACCCGGGGTCTTCGAGTCCCACTTGCGGAGCTGCTTCAGGTCTTCCAGCTCCAGGCCGAATCCGGCGAGGTACAGCTGGATGTAGAGGGTGAGGCTCGAGTGCCCCGCGGAGAGGATGAAGCGGTCACGGGCGGGCCATTCCGGGTCCGCCGGGTCATGACGCAGCGTCCGCTGGAAGAGCGTGTAGGCGAGCGGCGCCAGGCTCATCGCGGTGCCGGGGTGACCGCTGCCGCAGTTCTCGACCGCGTCCGCGGCGAGCACCCGAACGGTGTCGACGGCCCGCGTGTCGAGGTCGGTCCAGTCGGCGGGCACGTTGCGCCGGAGGAGTGGGTTCTTCTCGCTGGTAGAGGCGGTTTCGGACACTGAACTCGAACTCCCCGTCATCAGGTTGTGGCTTCTCTTCCCTCGTGGGTAACCCACGTGTACCGCTACTAATCTCAATCGATCCGGAAGGGACGATATTCCTGCTCCGGGCCGTTCGCAGAGGCACGCCGCGACCTACCGCGGCCAGCCTAATGGTTCGGCCGGTCGAGGACCCGCGATCACCCTCTGGAAACAGCACGTCTAACATCGAGGAAGGGTTCAGCACGCAGGGATCCGGGGCCCGCCACATCACCCGGAAGCCTGGTGGGCCCGGCCCGAAAACTGACGCAGGGAGTGAAATGTCGTTGGTGAACGCTGCGCACGGACGCAGTGACAGCACCAGCGCCGTACATCCGACCGGTGAACGACCGCACGGTGGCCGGCGAACAATCCGCCAGGTCGTCGGCGCGTACGCCGCCCTCGCGAAGCCCAGGGTGATCGAGCTCCTCCTCGTCACCACGATTCCCGCGATGTTCCTGGCAGGCAGGGAAATCCCGTCGCCGTGGCTGGTGCTCGCGACGCTCGTGGGCGGCACCATGGCCGCCGGTAGCGCCAACGCCTTGAACTGCGTCATCGACGCGGACATCGACAAGGTGATGAACCGCACCAAGCGCCGCCCGCTGGTGAAGGAATCGGTTCCCCGGCGTGGCGCGCTGGTCTTCGGTCTCGTGCTCGGTGTCCTGTCGGCCGTCGTGCTCTATTTCACGGTGAATCTGCTCTCGGCGATTCTCGCGATCGCGACGATCCTGTTCTACATCTTCGTCTACACGCTGCTGCTGAAGCGGCGTACGTCACAGAACGTGGTCTGGGGCGGCGCGGCGGGCTGTATGCCGGTGATCATCGGCTGGTCCGCCGTCACCGGCACCGTCGAGTGGCCCGCGTTCGTGATGTTCGGCGTCATCTTCTTCTGGACCCCGCCGCACACCTGGGCGCTGGGCATGAAGTACCGCGACGACTACGAGCGCGCCGGCGTGCCGATGCTGCCGGTGGTCGCCACCCCGCAGCACGTGGCGCGGCAGATCGTCATCTACTCGTGGGTGATGGTCGCCTGGACGCTGCTGCTGGTCCCGGTGACGAGCTGGATCTACACGACGTTCGCGCTGCTGGCGGGCGGCTGGTTCCTCTTCTACGCGCACAGCCTGAACGCGGCGGTGCGGCGCGGCGAGGAGACCAAGCCGATGTCGCTGTTCCACCGGTCGAACACGTACCTGATGATCGTGTTCGTCGCCCTGGCCGTGGACTCGGCCATCGGTCTGCCGGTCATCGGGCTGCCGTTCTGATCTTGTAGCGCGTGAAGGCTGGTCGGGAACCAGGGTTCCCAATGTCGCATTTGAGACGCTGAGTGTCTCAAATGCGACATTGGGAACGCCCGTATCCGCTCGGTCGCGCTGGTTCGGGGTGCGACACGGCCCCGGGCGCTTCGCGTCGTGCAGGTCGGCAGAGCTCAGCCGGATCCACCACGGTTCCGGAGCTTCCCAAGGGGTGGCACACCGCGACGCGCTGAGCTACCCGTCGGTACGGTCCGGCGGAGTGACGAGCACAACCGAAGTCGCGGTCCGGGGCGGGCGCCGGACCATGGCGGTCGCCTGCCTGGTCGTCTTCACCGCGCAGATGGCGACGACGATCTACCTCCCCTCTCTCCCCGCGGTCGAGCACGACTTCGCGGTGTCGCGCAGCTTCGCGGCGCTGTCGGTGTCGCTGTTCGTCATCGGCGCGGCGGCGCCCGTGGTGCTGTGGGGCTGGGTCGCCGACCGTCTCGGGCGGCGGGCCGCGATGCTGACGGCACTGAGCTTGTTCGCCGTCGCCGGTGCGGCGCTGATCGTGAACACCTCGCCGGTCTGGCTGCTGATCCTCCGTTCCCTGCAAGGGATCGGCGCGGGAGGCGCGGCCATCATCGCCCGTATCGTCGTGCGGGACCTCGGCGGCGGCGACGCGCTCGCCAAACGGCTTTCGGTGTTGTCCATCGCGTTCGTCACCGCGCTCGGCGGCGGGCAGTTCCTCGGCGGGCTGATCGGCAGCTGGCAGGGCGGCTTCATCGTGCTCACGGCGGCCGGGGTGGCCTGCGTCATCGGCACGCTGACGCTTTCACTCGAACCCGGCCGCGACGAGAAGTCCGGCGTGATCCGGATCTACCTCAGGATCCTCACCATGCGGGCGTTCCTGCTGCCGACCATCGCGGCGGGGCTCGGCTTCGCGACGATCGTGCTCTTGCAGGAGGTCGCGCCGTTCGTCTTCCAGCGGTACTTCGGGCTCAGCGTCGAGCAGTACGGCAACGTCGGGCTGCTGATCGGCCTGGCCTACCTCGGCGGCGCGCTGCTGGTGAACCGGCTGGCGAGCGGCAAAGGCTCGCCATGGCTGATGCGCGCGGGCGCCTTGGTCATGTCCGGCTCTGGCCTGCTGACGGTCGCCTTGTGGCTGCTGCCGGGCATCCCGCTGACGGCCGCGCTCGTGACGTTCATCGCGCTGTACTGCGGGATCACGTTCGGCCAGGCCGCGCTCTTCCCCAGCAGTATGGCCGTCGCGGTGAGCAAGGTGCCCGAGCATGGCGCCTACGCCGTCGCACTGTGTGGTTTCGTCGCCCAGTCCATCGCCGGTGTCGCGGCGACCTTCGCCGTCCTGCTGCACGAGAACCTCGTCTGGGCGAGTGCCGCCACCGGCCTGTCGCTGGTCGCCTTCCTCCTGGTCCGGGTGACCGGGAGGGAATGAGATGATGGCGGGCGCCGTTGTAACCCTTTCGGCCCCTGTCCCACCTCTCGAAAGCAGGCTGCTTTTGTCCGTGTCCCCGGACCGGGAACTCGACGCGCTCGAGCAGGACGTCGCGCTCGAGCAGGAGTACGTCACCACCCTTTACCGCAAACTCGACGCCGAACGCGTCGACGCGCAGCGCAGGCTCGACCAGACGCTGCGCCAGACCGGCGGCACCCCGCAGGCGCGCACCGAACGCGACGTCGCCACGACGCTGTACACCGACAGGCTGTCCCAGCTGAGCTCCGTCGAGCAGGGCCTGTGCTTCGGCCGTCTCGACTTCCTTCCCGAGCACGCCGAGGAGACCACCTACATCGGGCGGCTCGGGCTGTTCGACGAGGACGACGAGTACCGGCCGCTGCTGGTCGACTGGCGCGCGCCGGTCGCGCGGCCCTTCTACCTGGCCACCGCCGCGTCGCCCGAAGGTGTGCGCCGCCGTCGCCACATCCGGTCGCTGAGCCGCAAGGTCGTCGGTGTGGACGACGAGATCCTCGATCTCTCCGCCGCCGACCAGGGCCAGGACCTCGGTCTCGCGGGGGAGGCGGCGCTGCTGGCCGCGCTCGAACGCCGCCGCACCGGTGAGATGAGCGACATCGTCGCGACCATCCAGGCCGAGCAGGACCGCATCATCCGCGCGTCGCCGAACGGCGTCCTGGTGGTGCAGGGCGGGCCGGGCACCGGTAAGACCGCGGTCGCGCTGCACCGCGCGGCGTACCTGCTCTACACGCACCGGCAGCAGCTCACCACACGTGGCGTGCTGGTGGTCGGGCCGAACAGCACGTTCCTCCGCTACATCGGGCAGGTTCTGCCGTCGCTGGGCGAGACCGGGGTGCTGCTGGCCACGATCGGGCAGCTGTACCCGGGGCTGGACGCCATCGGTCCGGTCACTCGCGAGGCCGCTGAGATCAAGGGCCGCCGGGTGATGGCCGATGTGCTCGCCAACGCCGTCCGCGATCGCCAGCGCGTGCCGGAACCGGTGCTGGAGATCGAGTTCGAACGCGAGATCCTCATGCTCGACCGCAAGACCTGCACCGAAGCCCGGACACGGGCCCGCCGGTCACGCCGTCCGCACAACCTCGCCCGGCGCCTGTTCGTCTCCGACCTCCTCGACGCGCTGACCCGCCAGGCCGCCCGCAAACTGGGGGAGGACCTGCTCGACGCGCGCGACGTCCAGGACATCCGCGCCGAGGTCGCCGCCGACAAGAACGTGGCCGCCGCGATCAACGGGCTGTGGCCGACGCTCATCCCCGAAGTCGTGCTCGACGAGCTGTTCGCCGACCGCGAACGGTTGCGCAGCGCGGCCGGGAAAGCCTTGTCGGACACCGATCGTGAGCACCTCTACAGCCCGACGGACGCCAAGTGGAGCCCGGCCGACGTCCCGCTGCTCGACGAACTCGCCGAGCTGCTCGGCGAGGACGACACCGACGCCAGGGCCGAACGCGCCCGCCGCGAGCGGGAAGACCGCGCCTACGCGGAAGGCGTGCTCGACATCCTCGAACAGGACGAGGAGATCATCGACGAGGAACTGCTGCGGGTGGGTGACGTCCTCGACGCCGAACTGTTCGCCGAACGCCAGCAGCGCCGCAGCGAGATGACCGCGGCGCAGCGGGCCGCACAGGACCGGACCTGGACCTTCGGGCACGTGATCGTCGACGAGGCGCAGGAACTGACCGCGATGGACTGGCGGCTGCTGATGCGCCGGTCGCCGAACCGGTCGATGACGCTGGTCGGCGACGTCGCCCAGACCGGCGCGTCCGGCGGTGCGCGGTCGTGGGGAGAGGTGCTCTCGCCGTATGTCGCCGATCGCTGGCGGCTCGAAGAGCTGACCGTGAACTACAGGACCCCGGCGGAGATCATGGCCGTCGCGTCCCGGGTGCTCGCTGAGGTCAATCCCGAACTGGAAGCGCCGGTTTCGGTGCGGGAGACGGGTTTCGAGCCTTGGCTGCGCTCTGTGGAACCGGCGGAACTCGCCACCGAGCTGCCCGGTCTCGTCGAGGCCGAACTGTCCGCTGTGGACGGTGGGACGGTCGTCGTGCTGTGCCCGGTCCCGCTGATCGAGACGGTGTCGGAGGCGCTCGGTGAGGCAGGGGATCGCGTATCGGTGATGGCGGTGGAGCGGGCGAAGGGCCTGGAGTTCGATTCGGTGGTGCTGGTCGCCCCGGACCAGGTCGTCGCCGAGTCCCCGCGCGGGCTCAACGATCTGTATGTGGCCCTGACCAGGGCGACCCGTCGGATGGGTGTAGTGCAGACCGGTGACCTTGTTCCGGCGCTGGAGGGTCTTGGCTAAGGTCGGCCGCATGCGCACATTCGGCAAGATCGTGGTCATCGGCGCGGGCGTGCTCGCCCTGGCGGCCTGTGGCGAGATATCGAACACCGCAGGTTCCGCCCAGCCGTCCTCCGGCGCGGCCCCCGCGTCGGCGTCGTCGCAGGCCCCGCCCGCTTCGACGGGCAAGGAGTGCACGGCCGACGACGTCAAGACCACCGGGAAGTTCGGGGAGGCGCCGACCATCACCATCCCGGACGACTGCGACCCGCCGAAGAAGCTCATCACCAAGGACCTCGAGCCCGGCACCGGTGAGGGGGCCAAGGCAGGCGCGAACCTGAAGATGAACTACTCGCTGGTCACCTGGTCCAACAAGCAGAAGCTGGACAGCTCCTTCGACCGTGGCGAGCCGTTCGACCTGACCCTCGGCGCCGGCATGGTCATCAAGGGCTGGGACCAGGGGCTGGACGGGATCAAGCAGGGCGCGCGGCGGCTGCTGATCATCCCGCCGGACCTCGGCTACGGCCAGGGCGGCAACGGCATCGAGCCGAACGAGACGCTCGTGTTCGTCACCGACGCCGTGAGTGTTCCGACCGAAAAGGGCTGAGCTGAAGGGGCCCTTCACCGCATCTCACGCGGTGAAGGGCCCTTTCGCTGCATGCGATGCGGGGAAAGTCCCCTTCAGCCCCCGGCGTACTCCCAGGTGTGCAGGGTAATCTCCAGGCCCTTCTCGACCTTCAGTTCAGGTTCCCTGTCGGTGACGGCGTAGCCGACGCGGCGCGCGACGGCCTCGCTGGCCGCGTTCTCGGCGTCGATCTTCAGCTGGAGCGGCTTGGGCCCGAGTTCCAGTGCGTACGCGGTGAGCACCCGGAGAGACCGCGCCGCCAGGTCCCGCCCGCGGTGCGCGGGACCGACGGCATACCCGAGCTCGGCATGGCCCCCTTCCGGCAGGAACAGCACCACCTCGCCGAGCGGCTCGCCGCCGTCGATCGTGATGGCGAGCCGCCGCCCCGTCCCCTCGGCGCGGCGGGCGAGACTCTTCTCGTAGTGCCCCTTCGCCGCCACCTCGTCGAAGGGGGACGGCAACGGCGTGAAGCGCGCGACGGCGGGGTTGTCGAACAGGCCGGGCATGAACGCGACGTCGTCCTCGATCCAGTCGCGCAGCACGAGACCTTCCCCGGTGAGCCGGACCTCCTCCGGCCAGATCACGGTCACGGGATCAGCAGGAGCTTGCCGGTGGTGCGCCGCCCCTGGAGGTCCTCGTGCGCCTGGCGGGCGTCGGCCAGGGGATAGCGGCCGCCGATCCGGATGTTCAGGGAGCCGTCTCCGACGGCGGCGAACAGTTCGTTCACCCGCCACTCCAGTTCCTCACGGGTGAGGACGTAGTGCGCGGAGGTCGGGCGGGTGAGATATACCGAGCCGCTGCGGTTGAGCAGTTGCGGGTCGATCGGCGGCACCGGGCCGCTGGCCGCGCCGTAGAGGGCGAGCAGGCCGCGGATCTTCAGGCTCGCCAAACTGCCGTCCACAGTGGACTTGCCGACGCCGTCGTATACCACCGCGACGCCCTTGCCGCCGGTGAGTTCTCGGGCCGCCTCGGCGAAGTCGACCTGGTCGTAGCGGATGACGTCGTCCGCGCCCGCCGCCTTGGCGAGTTCGGCCTTCTCAGCGGTGGAGACGGTGCCGATCACCCGCGCGCCGCGGGCCTTGGCCAGCTGGACCAGCAGCAGGCCCATCCCGCCCGCGGCGGCGTGGACGAGGACGTCGTCACCGGCCTTGACCTCGTAGGTCGAGGCGACCAGCGCGTGCGCGGTGACCCCCTGGAGCATCGTCGCGGCGGCGGTCTCCTCGGTCACGCCGTCCGGGATCTTCACCGCGACCGTGGCGGGGAGCAGGCGGCGCTGCGCGTAGCTGCCCAGCGAACCCTGCCAGGCGACCCGGTCGCCGACGGCGAAACCGGTCACGCCGTCGCCGATCGCGGCGACCGTGCCGGCGCCCTCCATGCCCAGGATGAACGGCGTGTCGACCGGGTAGATGCCCTCGCGGTGATAGGTGTCGATGTAGTTGACGCCCGCCGCGGCGACGTCCACCAGCAGTTCCCCGGCACCGGGGTCGCCGACCTCGACTTGCGCCAGCTCAAGGACTTCGGGACCGCCGGTTCGCCGGATCTGCACCGCCGTTGGCATACATCCTCCTCGTTCAAGGTCGTTCCGACCGGCACAACTATGGCCGACGCCACGGTTATTCCGCGTCCCGGGCTTTTCGCGGTTAAGCTCTGGCCGTGGCTGAGACCGAAGAGAAGACCGAGACCGCCGCCCCCACGTCGCGTCAGATCGCGGCCGCCCGCGACTTCGTCAAGCGGCACGGGAAGCCGTCGCGCGCGGTGGTGGAGAACATCGGCCGAGTCGGCGCCAGGGTCGTGCTCGTGGGCGCCGACGGCGCGCTCGGCGACGTCCTTGTCGCCTCCACCGAGGCGGGTGAGGCGCTGGTCGAGGCCGTCGAAGACCTCGAGCCCGCCGAGTGGGACAGCGAGACCGTGAAGGCCACCAAGATCGGTGCCGAGCACCGCCGCCGGATGGCGGGCAAGTGAGCGGTTCCGCGATCCTCGTCTCCTGCTCCACGCTGCCGGAAGGCGACGGTGACGAGCACGCCGTTCCCGAGGCGATGGCCGACCTCGGTTTCAAGACCCGCTGGGCTGCCTGGGACGACACGACCGTCGACTTCGGCGCCGCGGACATCGTCGTGCTGCGCGCCACCTGGGACTACGCTGAGCGCCGCGACGAGTTCCTGTCCTGGGCCGAAACCGTGCCCGCGCTGGCCAATTCGGCCGAAGTCGCGCGCTGGAACACCGACAAGTCCTACCTGGCCGAACTCGGTGACGCCGGGGTCGCGGTCGTGCCGACGACGCTGATCGCGCCGGAGGACGAGACCCCGCGCTGGCCCAAGGGCGACTTCGTGCTGAAGCCCGCGGTCGGTGCCGGATCCCGGGGTGTCGGGAAGTTCACCGCCGCCAGCGCCGAAGACGCCGCGTCGCATCTGAAGAGTCTCCACAGCGAAGGCCACACCGCGGTGATGCAGCCGTATCAGTCCAGTGTGGACACTGAGGGCGAGCTCGCGTTGGTGTACTTCGGCGGCGTGTACTCGCACGCGTTCTCGAAGGCCGCGATGCTGGGCAGAGGCAGAGAAGTCGACGAGTCCGGTTTGTACGTGACGGAAAAGCTCGGGCCCGTGCAACCGGCCGCGAAGTTCCGGGCCTTGGCCGAAGACGTTTTGGACGCGACTGCGGCGCTGCTCGGCATCCTGCGCGCGGAACTGCTTTACGCCCGCGTCGACCTCGTCGCCGGTCCCGACGGCAGGCCGCTGCTGCTGGAACTGGAGCTCGTCGAGCCGTCGCTCGGCTTCCGGCAGACCGACGCCGCGGCCGCTTGGCGCTTCGCTTCGGCCGTACGGCAGCAACTCGCCTGACGCGTTCTGACCCCGCCGCGTTTCGTCCTCTAGTTGCGGTAGATGCACGTGCAAGTACCGCAACTAGAGGACGAATTGCGCTGAGGCAGACGAGCCTTAGGCGGGTTTCACGCGCTTGGCGGCCAGACGTTCCGGCTTCGGCCACCGTACGTCCCGCGCCCAGCCGAACTTCTCGAACAGCCAGATCAGGCGTGCCGAGACGTCGACCTGTCCGCGCAGGACGCCGTGCCGCGCGCAGGTCGGGTCGGCGTGGTGGGAGTTGTGCCACGACTCGCCCATGGACAGGATCGCCAGCGGCCAGAAGTTCGCGGCCTTGTCACGGCTGGCGAACGGGCGCTCGCCGATCAGGTGGCAGATCGAGTTCACCGACCAGCTGACGTGGTGCAGGAACGCGATCCGGACCAGCCCGGCCCAGAAGAACCCGGTCACCGCACCCCACCACGACCAGCTGATCAGCCCGCCGAGCACCGCGGGCAGCACGAGACTGAGCGTGATCCACAACCAGAAGTAGCGGTTCACGACGCGAAGATCCTTGTCGGCCACCAGATCCGGCGCGAAGCGCTCGTAGTTGGTCACCTCGCGGCTGAACATCCAGCCCATATGCGCGTGCCAGAACCCGCGCAGCAGCGCAGTGGGCGAAGTCCCGAACAGCCAGGGGGAGTGCGGGTCGCCTTCGCGGTCGGCGAACGCGTGGTGACGACGGTGGCTGGCCACCCAGAAGATGACCGACCCCTGCACCGCGAAACCGCCGGCGATGGCGAGCGCGATCCGCAGCGGGCGTCCGGCCTTGAACGCGCCGTGGGTGAAGTAGCGGTGATAGCCGACGGTCACCCCGAGCGTCCCGACGGTGTAGAACACGGCCGCCAGCGCGAGATCGACCCAAGTCATGCCCCAGCCCCACACGATGGGCACGGCGGCGAGCAGTGCGACGAACGGGACCAGCAGAAAGGTCTTGAGTATCAGCATCTCCCCGGACCCTCGGCGGTGGGAGATCAGGGGCTTGGACTGACTGGCCGGTGCGTCCGGCTCCGTGCTGGCGGTCATGCGACACCTCGTGCCTCGACTCGGTGGTGACCCCCGTGTGGGGCACCGAACGCAGCGTAAGGGCACCGTCTGGCGAGCACGCCGCCCGGGGGTTACGTCCGGTTTGCCGAAGGGTCAGTTCGAGGTGGCGAGTTCGCGTTCGGGCGCCCTCACCGAGACGACGGGACCGCGATCACGTGAGCCACACCACAATGCCGCCGTCGAGATGATCACCGCGGCGGAGCCGAGGACGTGGAACGAGACCAGCGCCTCCGGCACCCCCAGCGCGTACTGCACCGAGCCCAGGACACCCTGTGCGAGCGCGATGACCCACACGATGGTGTAACGCCGCCACAGCTGCTTCGGCGTGCTGCCACGCATCAGCTGGAGCCCGAACACGACCAGCACGATCAGATAGGCCACCAGCAGCCCGCCGTGGATCTGCGTGAGCGTCTCGATCGGCGCCTGGAACCGGTGGGTGCCGGGGTCGCCGCCGTGCGGGCCCGCGCCGGTGACCGTGGTGCCGGCGATGAGGACGGCCCACATCGCGGCGGCGAGCACGATCAGTGTCTTGCGGCCCGCGTCCGGGATCAGCCAGCGGGCGGGCTCGTCACCCTCCTTGAACGCGCGCAGCAGCAGGACCGCGAGCCAGACCAGGGGAGTGGAGGCCAGGAAATGCAGTGCGACGGTCCACCATTCGAGCTTCGCGAGCACGGTGATCCCGCCGACGACGGCCTGCAGCATCACGCCCGCGGGCATCGTCCAGGCCAGTTTCACCAGACGGCGGCGGCTCGGGTGCTCGATCTGCACGCGCCACGCGGTGATCACGCACAGCGCGGCGACGGCGATGACGACGCCGGTCAGCATCCGGTTGCTGAATTCGATCCACTGGGTGAGCGCGTCGAATTCGGGATGCGCCACCGGGACGATGCTGCCTTCGACGCACTGCGGCCAGGTCGGGCAGCCGAGGCCCGAACCGGTGACCCGGACGATCGAACCGGTGACGCCGATTCCGGCCTGTGCGATCACCGCCGCGATCGCGACCGCTCGCTGGACCGCGAACGAGGGATACGGCAGACGCGCTACAAGGCTCTGGAACGGCACCGTCCGATGCTAGAACGCCGCTCCTGAGAGCGTGTCACCGGCCGTACCCGCTGTGTCCGCCGCCTCAGGTGAGCTTCGTGGTCTTGCTCGCCAGCGAACCGGCGACGACGCCCCAGCCGACGAGGACCGCGAACGGGCCCCAGCCGAACGAGCCGTCCAGCAGCACCGACCGCAGACCTTCGGCGAGCGCGCCCGAGGGCAGCAGCTCGACGATCGTCGCGACACCGGACGGCATCGTCGACGGCGCCAGCAGGATGCCACCGGCGAGCAGCAGCACGAACCAGACGATGTTCGCCAGCGCCAGCACGGCTTCCGCCCGCAGCGCCCCGCCGAGCAGCAACCCCAGCGCGCCGAACGCGAACGTGCCGACGATCAGGAACGGGATCGCGCCGAGGATCCCGCCGAGCGACGGCGACCAGCCCAGCAGCGCGGCGACCGCGCCGAGGATCACGGCCTGCAACGCGACCACGACCAGCGCGGCGGTCACCCGGCCGGCGACGAGCAGCCAGCGGGGCAGCGCGGTGGCGGAAAGTCGTTTGAGGACGCCATAACGGCGATCGAAGCCCAGTGCGATGGCTTGCCCGGTGAACGCCGACGACATCACCGCCAGCGCCAGGATCCTCGGCGTGATCCAGTCCACTTTGGACGCCGAGCCGAGCTGCGACGACGGCAGGATGTCCAGCAGCGACAAGCCGATCAGCAGCGCGAGCGGGATGAGCAGGGTCAGCAGGATCTGCTCGCCGTGGCGCAGGGTCAGGCTCGCCTCGACCTTCGCGTGCGTGCGCAGCATCTTGCCGAGCGAACCGCGGCCGGGAGCGGGGGTGAAGGTGCCCGCGGCGAACCGCGGGGCGGGCGTCGTGGTCATGCGCGCAGTTCCCGTCCGGTCAGCTCCAGGAAGACCTCTTCCAGCGTGCGCCTGCCGACCTGGAGTTCCTCGGGCATGACGCCCTGCTGCGCGCACCACGCCGTCACCGTCGACACCACCTGCGGGTCGATCGCGCCCTCGACGAGGTACGTCCCCGGCGCGGACTCGTGGACGAGGTGCCCCTCGGGCAGGGCCGCGGTCAGCAGGCCGGTGTCGAGCCGCGTACGCGCCTTGAAACGCAGCTGCGCGGCTTCGCCCGCGTCGACGGTCAGCGACTGCGGGGAGCCTTCGACGACGACCTTGCCGTGGTCCACGATCACCACGGTGTCGGCCAGCGTTTCGGCCTCCTCCATCAGATGCGTGGTGAGCAGCACGCTGACCCCGTCGGCGCGCAACGCACCGAGCAGATCCCAGACCAGGCGGCGGGCCTGCGGGTCCATGCCAGCCGTCGGCTCGTCGAGGAAGAGCAGTTCCGGGCGTCCGACGAGCGCGCAGGCGAGGGAAAGCCGCTGCTGCTGTCCGCCGGAAAGCCGTTTGAACGGCGTCTTCCGCGCTCCGGAGAGACCGAGGACGTCCAGCAGCCAGGCGGGATCGAGCGGGTTCGCGGCACACGCCGCGACCAGTCCGAGCATCTCGTCGGCGCGCACGCCGGGATACGCGCCGCCGCCCTGGGGCATCACGCCGATCCGCGGCCGCAATGCGGATCCGTCGTGCGAAGGATTCAATCCCAGCACGCGGACTTCGCCGTCGTCAGCGCGCAGGAAGCCTTCGCAGATCTCGACGGTGGTGGTCTTGCCGGCCCCGTTCGGGCCGAGCAGAGCGAGCAGTGCGCCACGTTCCATCCGCAGGTCGAGTCCATCGACCGCGGTGGTGGATCCGTAGCGTTTCACCAGCCCGGTGATCTCGACGGCGGGGGTGTTCACGACAGGTCACGATACGGCGTCACGCCGGGACCGAATGCTCCGGGGACGGTCTGGACAGCAGCAGCGGCGAGATGCGGTGGACGACGAACAGCCCCAGAAGCGTGATCGCCCCCGCGGCGGCCCACGCGAACGGCAGGACGTAACCGCGGCCGTCGAAGGTGCTGCCCGTCGTGGGCAGCAGGAACGGCAGGACGGCGGTGACGATCGTCGCGGCGATGCGGAATCGCGAGGTCCCCGCGGACGCGGCGAGCGGGATGATCGCCCACAGCAGGTACCAGGGTTGCAGCGCGACGTGCAGGACCATCACCGCGCCGAGCGAGACACCGAGGCCGATCATCGGCCGGTAGCGCCATTTGAAGCTGTCCCAGAGGAACTTGACCGTCACCGCGCCCGCCACGAGGTAGCCGAGCGAGCCGAGGATCGGTACCAGCGCGTTGGTGTGGTTGCCGAGGCCGAGCGCGATGCCGAGGACACCGCCGAGCGCGGCCAGTTCCGACGTCGGCGAGATCCACGAGCGCACCAGTCCCGGCGTCCCGAGCGCGCCGACCCAGCCGAAGCCGAGGCCGGTGCCGTAACAGACCGCGACCAGCACGACGCCGAACAGCAGCGCCATCGGCACCGCCGCGGTGAGCAGGTCCTTGAGCCTGCCGTGCCAGCGTCTCGCCACCATCACCGTGAAGAACGGCAGCGCCAGGATCGCGTTCAGCTTCACCGCGACGCCGAGGGTGATGATCGCCACCCCGAGCCCGATGAACAGCAGTTCGCCCTTGGCCAGTGGCGGGGGAATGTCGCCCTTGAACCGCACCGGCATCCGGCTGATGCCGATCTCCAGCCCGGCCACCATGAGACCGATCGCCAGCGCGTCATTGTGGGCGCCCGCGACGAAGTGGAAGATCAGCAGCGGGTTCGCCGCGCCGAGCCACAGCGCGGTGGCCGGCTGCACGCCGAACCGCCGGGCCAGCCGGGGCAGCGCCCAGATGATCAGGATGACGCCGATCAGCGCGAGCCCTCGTTGCAGCAGTACGCCGGTGACGATGCTCCCGTTGCTCAGCGGGGCGAGCCAGCCGCCGAGGCGCAGCAGCAGCGGGCCGTAGGGCGCCGGGGTCTCGCGCCACATGTTGGAGACACCCGAGGTCAGCGGATCGGAGACACCGAGCGCTTCGGCGGGACCGAGGGAGTACGGATCCATCCCGCGCGCCACGATCTCGCTCTGCGCGAGATAGCTGTAGACGTCGCGGGAGAACAGCGGCGGGATGACCAGCAGCGGCGCGCACCAGAGCGCGATGGTGCGGGCGAGCTGGCCCTGGGTGGCGAGGCGGCGGCGCGCGGGCTGCGCGAACCGGCCGAGCATCAGCCAGCTGAGCACGATGATCGCCATCCCGGCGAGGCCCATCGCGAGCGAGACGGTGGGAATCCGGGTGAACAGCCGCAGGACCGGGATCTCCTGGACCGGGTTGATCACCGGCGCGGCACCCGCGCCGAGCGAGCCGAGGGCGAGGAACAGGGAGCCGACCGCGCCGAACCGGCGGACGACGTTCAGCCCGCGCAGCTCCTTGTCGTCGAGCGGCTCGGGTTCGTGCGGGCGTGCCGGGGACAGCGTCGCCACCGATCCCGACGCCGGGTCTTCCGGTCCCGTCCCGTCCGTGTCCCGCTGTGCCGGGTGTTCGCCCACTGCCACGCACGAAGGGTAGCGATCGCGGGAACAGACTGAACGGGTACGTGGTTACCGCGGAGATGAAGACGGTGACGTGACGCGCGCCACTCCGTGAGGCACCCCTCTTTGCCGTCTCCCCGGAAATACGTCACACTTGTGTTGTGAAAAAGACGGGGACGCAGGACGAGGCCGGTGGCGACATGCCCCGCGCCGAGGTCCAGCCTGTCCCCGCGCAGGTCGGTCCCGAGGGCCGGACCAGGCACGAAGTGGCCCGCTTGCTGCTGGAACAGGGTCCGATGACCGCCGTCGTGGTCGCCGAGCAGCTGGGGATCAGCGCCGCCGCCGTCCGCCGTCATCTGGACGCGCTCCTGGCCGACGGCGAGGCCGAGACCCGCGACGCGCCCCGCCGTGGCCCCCGCGGACGAGGCCGTCCCGCCAAGAACTTCCTGCTCACCGAAGCGGGCCGCGCCCGGTTCGGGCACGCGTACGACGACCTCGCGTCCTCGGCCATCCGATTCCTCTCCGATCACGCCGGCGAAGACGCCGTGAAGGCCTTCGCGGAGGCCCGTGTCGCTTCGCTGGTCGGCCCGCATCAAGAGGCCATCACCAAGCACGCGGATCCCGCCGCCCGCGCCGAGGCCCTCGCTGCGGCGCTGACCAGGGAGGGTTACGCTGCGTCGACCCGTCAGGTCGGGGTTGGCGAACAGTTGTGCCAGCACCATTGCCCGGTCGCCCACGTCGCCGCCGAGTTCCCTCAGTTGTGTGAAGCCGAAACCGAGGCTTTCGCGCATCTGCTGGGTACCCACGTGCAGCGACTGGCGACCATCGCACGCGGTGACAACGCGTGCACCACACACGTACCCGTCGCTTCGGCGGGTCACCCGGCCACACCCGGGCCGGGAAGCACGGCGCCCTCTCCAGGGCGCACAGCACGGATCCCGAATGGAGGGAAACCCGCATGACTGCCGCTGCCGAGCAGCGCACTCCCACCACCGCGCCCATGAGCCAGGAAGAGACCATCGAGTCCCTTGGCAAGTACGCGTTCGGCTGGGCGGACTCCGACGAGGCGGGCTCAACGGCCCGTCGCGGACTGAACGAGGACGTCGTCACCGACATCTCCTCGAAGAAGTCCGAGCCGGAGTGGATGCGCGAAGCGCGACTGAAGGCTCTCAAGCTCTTCGACTTGAAGCCGATGCCCAACTGGGGAGCGGACCTCTCCGGGATCGACTTCGACAACATCAAGTACTTCGTGCGGTCCAGTGAGAAGCAGGCCACCTCCTGGGAAGACCTGCCCGAGGACATCAAGAACACGTACGACCGGCTCGGCATCCCCGAGGCGGAGAAGCAGCGTCTCGTCGCCGGTGTCGCCGCGCAGTACGAGTCCGAGGTCGTCTACCACTCGATCCGTGAGGATCTGGAGGCGCAGGGCGTCCTGTTCCTGGACACCGACACCGCGCTCAAGGAGCACCCGGAGATCTTCAAGGAGTACTTCGGCTCCGTGATCCCGGCCGGGGACAACAAGTTCTCCGCGCTGAACACCGCGGTGTGGTCCGGCGGCTCGTTCATCTACGTGCCCAAGGGCGTCAAGGTGGACATCCCGCTGCAGGCCTACTTCCGGATCAACACCGAGAACATGGGCCAGTTCGAGCGGACCCTGATCATCGTCGACGAAGACGCCTACGTGCACTACGTCGAGGGTTGCACCGCGCCGATCTACCA
Source organism: Amycolatopsis sp. cmx-11-12 (assembly GCF_046269425.1). Classification (NCBI taxonomy): domain Bacteria; kingdom Bacillati; phylum Actinomycetota; class Actinomycetes; order Pseudonocardiales; family Pseudonocardiaceae; genus Amycolatopsis; species Amycolatopsis sp. cmx-11-12. The sequence continues at coordinate 119,844 of NZ_JADNQM010000011.1, forward strand.
GTCCGACTCGCTGCACTCGGCGGTCGTGGAGATCATCGTGAAGAAGGGCGCCCGCTGCCGTTACACGACCATCCAGAACTGGTCGAACAACGTCTACAACCTGGTCACCAAGCGCGCCAAGTGCGAAGAGGGCGCGACCATGGAGTGGATCGACGGCAACATCGGTTCCAAGGTCACGATGAAGTACCCGTCCGTGTTCCTGATGGGCGAGCACGCCAAGGGCGAGGTCCTCTCGGTCGCGTTCGCGGGCGAAGGCCAGCACCAGGACGCCGGCGCGAAGATGGAGCACCTGGCGCCGCACACCTCCTCGACCATCGTGTCGAAGTCGGTGGCGCGCGGCGGTGGCCGCACCTCCTATCGCGGCCTGATCAAGATCGCGAAGCGGGCGCACCACTCGCGGTCCAGCGTGGTCTGTGACGCGCTGCTGGTCGACACGATCTCGCGGTCGGACACGTATCCGTACGTCGACATCCGCAACGACGAGGTCTCCATGGGCCACGAGGCGACCGTCTCGAAGGTCAGCGAAGACCAGATGTTCTACCTCATGTCGCGCGGTCTCGACGAGGCCGAGGCCATGGCGATGATCGTGCGCGGGTTCGTCGAGCCCATCGCGCGTGAGCTGCCGATGGAGTACGCGCTCGAGCTGAACCGCCTGATCGAGCTTCAGATGGAAGGGTCCGTCGGCTAGTCATGTCGGTTACCGAGAACAACGTTTCCGAAGCGATGCGCGAGGGAGTTGGCGAGCCCGCCGGCTCTGGAGGCACAGTTGTGCCGGCCACGTCCCGCGCGGAGCGGTTCACCTCCCACGACGTCGAGGCCTTCGAGGTCCCTAGGGGACAGGGCGAGGAGAACTGGCGCTTCACTCCGATGAAGCGGCTGCGCGGCCTGCACGACGGGTCCGCCACCGCTTCGGGTTCGGCCACCGTCGAGGCCGACGCCGCGCCCGAACTGAAGATCGAACAGGTCGGCCGGGACGACGAGCGCCTCGGCGTCGCGGGTGTCCCGAGCGACCGGATCGCCGCGCAGGCGTACTCCTCGTTCACCGAGGCCACCGTCATCACGGTGCCCAAGGAGACCAAGGCGTCGAAGCCGTCGACGGTGAAGATCACCGGCCCCGGCGAGGGCGAGGTCGCCTACGGGCACCTCCAGGTCCGCGCCGAGCAGTTCTCCGAGGCCGTCATCGTCCTCGACCACGCCGGCTCCGGCACCTACGCCGACAACGTCGAGTTCGTCATCGGCGATTCGGCCAACGTGACCGTGGTCAGCGTCCAGGACTGGGCCGACGACGCGGTGCACGTGTCCGAGCAGCACCTCAAGCTCGGCCGCGACGCCACGCTCAAGCACATCGTCATCACCCTGGGCGGTGACCTCGTCCGCGTCTCGCCGACGGCGACGTTCGCCGACAAGGGCGGCGACGTCGAGATGCTCGGCCTGTACTTCGCGGACGAAGGACAGCACCAGGAGCACCGCCTCTTCGTCGACCACGCCGTGCCGAACTGCAAGTCGCGGGTGATGTACAAGGGTGCGCTGCAGGGCGACGGCGCGCACACCGTGTGGGTCGGCGACGTGCTGATCCGGGCGGCCGCCGAGGCCACCGACACCTACGAGCTCAACCGCAACCTGGTGCTGACGCCGGGCGCGCGGGCGGACTCGATCCCGAACCTGGAGATCGAGACCGGCGAGATCGAAGGCGCCGGGCACGCGAGCGCGACGGGAAGGTTCGACGACGAGCAGTTGTTCTACCTTCAGTCGCGGGGAATCGGCGAGGACGCCGCGCGGCGCCTGGTCGTACGCGGGTTCTTCCACGAGATCCTGGTCAAGATCGGCGTTCCCGAGGTGCGCGAGCGTCTCGAGGCCGCGATCGAAGCCGAGCTCGAAGCCGTGGGCGTCTAAGCCCTCGTCCGTCCACATCAGACTTTAGGAAAGAAATGCCTACGCTGGAAATCAAGGATCTGCACGCCTCGGTCACAACCGAGGAGGGCCCCAAGGAGATCCTCAAGGGCGTCAACCTGACCATCAAGTCGGGCGAGACCCACGCGATCATGGGCCCCAACGGTTCGGGCAAGTCCACACTGTCCTACGCCATCGCCGGTCACCCCAAGTACGAAGTCACCTCCGGGCAGGTCCTGCTCGACGGTGAGGACGTACTGGAGATGAGCGTCGACGAGCGCGCCCGCGCGGGCTTGTTCCTCGCCATGCAGTACCCGGTCGAGGTCCCGGGCGTGTCCATGTCCAACTTCCTCCGCACCGCGGCCACCGCGGTCCGTGGCGAGGCCCCCAAGCTGCGCCACTGGGTCAAGGAGGTCAAGGAGGAGATGGGCAAACTGGAGATCTCGTCCGAGTTCGCCGAGCGTTCGGTGAACGAGGGCTTCTCCGGCGGCGAGAAGAAGCGCCACGAGATCCTGCAGCTGGCGCTGCTCAAGCCGAAGATCGCCATCCTCGACGAGACCGACTCCGGCCTCGACGTCGACGCGCTGCGCGTCGTGTCCGAGGGCGTCAACGAGTTCAAGGCCAACAACGACGCCGGCGTCATGCTGATCACGCACTACACGCGGATCCTGCGGCACATCACGCCCGACTTCGTGCACGTCTTCGCCGGCGGCAAGATCGTCGCGTCCGGCGGCCGTGAACTCGCGGACGAGCTGGAGGAGAACGGGTACGTCAAGTACACCGGCTCCGCCGAGACCGCCGCTGTCTGATCCTGGGAATTTCGCGACTACACCGAGAGGAGTTGGCCCGATGACCACCACCACGGCTAACTCTCCTGATGGACCCTCCGCTGGAACAAGTACGTCGGGTCGGGCCGCACCGCTGGACGTAGCGGCCATCAGGGCCGACTTCCCCATCCTGACCCGTACCGTGCGGGACGGGAAACCCTTGGTGTATCTGGATTCCGGTGCGACGTCCCAAAAACCGATGCAGGTGCTCGAAGCCGAGCGCCGGTTCCTTGAGACCTCGAACGCCGCGGTGCACCGCGGCGCGCACCAGCTCGCCGAGGAGGCGACCGACGCCTACGAATCCGCCCGCGTGCGGATCGCGGAGTTCGTCGGCGCCTCCCCGCACGAGCTGGTGTTCACCAAGAACGCCACCGAGGGCATCAACCTCGTCGCCTACGCGATGAGCAACGCCGCCACGGCTGGTCCCGGGGCCGAACGGTTCAAGATCGGCCCTGGCGACGAGATCGTCATCACCGAGATGGAGCACCACGCGAACCTGGTGCCGTGGCAGCAGCTCTGCCAGCGCACCGGCGCGACGCTGAAGTGGTTCTCCGTCACCGCCGACGGCCGTCTCGATCTGTCCAATGTGGACGAGCTGATCACCGAGCGGACCAAGGTGCTCGCGTTCACGCACCAGTCCAACGTGCTCGGCACGATCAACCCGGTCAAGTTCCTGACGGAGAAGGCACACAAGGTCGGCGCGCTGGTCGTGCTGGACGCCTGCCAGTCGGTACCCCACTTTCCAGTGGACTTTCACGACCTGGACGTCGACTTCGCCGCTTTCGCCGGGCACAAGATGGTCGGCCCGTACGGCATCGGTGTCCTTTACGGCCGCCGCGAGCTGCTCGAAGCGATGCCGCCGTTCCTGACCGGCGGCTCGATGATCGAGATGGTCCGCATGGAGCAGACCACGTTCGCCGCGCCGCCGCAGCGGTTCGAGGCGGGTACCCCGATGACGTCGCAGGCCGTCGGCCTCGGCGCGGCCGCCGACTACCTGTCGTCGATCGGCATGGACCGGGTCGCCGCGCACGAGCACATCCTCACCGAGGCGGCGCTGGCCGGGCTCGGCGAGATCCCCGGCGTGCGGATCATTGGCCCCACCGACATGGCCGACCGCGGCGGACTGGTCTCGTTCGTCATCGACGGCGTCCACCCGCACGACTCGGGCCAGGTGCTGGACAGCCTCGGCATCGCCGTCCGCGTCGGGCACCACTGCGCGTGGCCGCTGCACCGGGCCTGCTCGGTCCCGGCGACCGTGCGCGCGTCGTTCTACGTCTACAACACACTGTCCGAAGTGGACGCGCTGGTGAACGGTGTGCGTGAGGCGCAGAAGTTCTTCGGGGTGGCCTGATGAACCTCGAAAGCATGTACCAAGAGATCATCCTGGACCACTACAAGAATCCGCACGGCCGCGGTCTGCGCGAGCCGTTCGACGGCGAGTCGTTCCAGGTCAACCCGACCTGCGGCGACGAGGTGACCCTGCGGGTGAAGGTCGACGACGGGAAGGTCGCCGACATCTCCTACGAGGGACAAGGTTGCTCGATCAGCCAGGCGTCCACGTCGGTCTTGACGGATCTCGTCGTCGGGCACACCGTGGAGGAGGCGTTCACCACCATGGACGCCTTCGTCGAGCTGATGCAGGGCAAGGGTCAGATCGAGCCGGACGAGGAGGTGCTGGAGGACGGCATCGCCTTCGCCGGCGTCGCCAAGTACCCGGCCCGCGTGAAATGCGCCCTGCTCGGATGGATGGCGTTCAAGGACGCCGTCGCCCGCACGACCAACGGAGTTGAGACGGCATGACCGAACAGCAGACCGAAACCCGCGAGGGGCGCACCGCCGCCGACCTCGACGCCGAGACCACCGCCGCCCCGGACACCGCCGACGTGGCGAAGGTCGAGGACCTCGAAGAGGCGATGCGCGACGTCGTCGACCCCGAACTGGGCATCAACGTCGTGGACCTCGGGCTGGTCTACGACATCCGGGTCGAGGCGGACAACACCGCCACCATCGACATGACGCTGACGTCCGCGGCCTGCCCGCTGACCGATGTCATCGAGGACCAGACCGGTGCCGCGCTCGTCGGCGGAGGAACGGGACTGGTCAAGGACTTCCGGATCAACTGGGTCTGGATGCCGCCGTGGGGCCCGGAGAAGATCACCGAGGACGGCCGCGAACAGTTGCGGGCGCTCGGCTTCACCGTCTGACCCTCTTTCGCCGTAGTACATGAAGGCCCCCTTCCTTGCGCCTAGGTACAGGAAGGGGGCCTTCATGTACTTTGGCTGGACTGACGAGGCCTTCACGGCTATTCCTCGGCAAGGAGTGTCGGCCGCACACCGGCTACCCCTTACTGCGCGTGGAGGTAAGGGGGTGTGGGGAAATAGGGACACTCAACGTCCCTATTTCCACACACCCCCTCTGGATCCGGTCGTGACAGGGACGTTCTTGCAGGACTGTGTGGATTTTGGGGCGTTAGATGACCCAAAATCCACACAGTCACCCTTTTGTATAACGACCTATACGGTGCGGCGACGGCGCACGCCTGGCGGGGTCGGCGTCATCGGGGCGATCGTGAGCGTTGCCCGGTCCGCCGGAAAACGACGAAAAGCAGTCGCAATCCCACCAGGGCACTGACCACCAGCAGGTTGTAGCCGAACATCTGGTGCAGCGTGACACCGGGCAGCATCTCCGGGCCGGACGCGCCCGCCAGCAGCAACACTGCCATCAGCCCGGTGGCCGCGCCGACGAACGCCAGCAGGATTTCGTGTACCAGGCCGGTGACGACGTCGCGGTCGCGTTCGTCGGAGAACAGCCGGACGTTGACCGAAAGCCTGCCCTGCTCCAGTGCGTTGCCGATCCGGTCGACGCGGCGGGGCAGGCGGCGCAGCACCGGCAGGAGCGCCAGCAGTTCGTTGGTGGCGGTGGCGCGCAACGATTCCGGCCGCAATCCGGCACCTACCTGCTCGGCGGCGTAGGCGCGGGATTCGACGACGATGTTGAATCCCGGCGCCAGCGCGGCCAGCGTTCCCTCCAAAGTGGCCAGTGCGCGGAACACCGCGGCGATCGGCGGGGGCACGCTGAGCCGGAAGTCGGCGATCACCCGGAACAGGTCGGTGAACATATCCAGATCCGGGGCCTGACCGTGGTTGAAATGCTTGGCCACCAAGGCACCCAGTGCCCGCTCCAGCCGTTGCTCCTCGATCTCGTCCGGCCGGTCGACGATCTCCAGCAGGCCGTCGCGCAACGCGGCCGGGTCGCCTCGGTCGAGGGCGAGGATCAGGTTCTGCAACCCACCGCGCAGTCCCGAGTCCAGCCGTCCGACGGAGCCGAAGTCGAGCAGGCCCAGCCTGCCGTCGGTGAGCAGCAGGACGTTGCCGGGATGCGGGTCGGCGTGGAAGACGCCGCTGCCCATCACCTGGCCGAGCACGCACCGCAGCATCGACCGCGCGAGTTTGGCCCGTTCCGCGGCCGGGACCTGTTCCCTGGCGGCGGCCAGCGGTTTGCCGTCGAGGTGCCGCATCACCAGGACACGCTCCGTGGACAGTTCTTTGTGGACGGTCGGGATGGCGACTTCGGTGCCGGGGTAGGCCGCGGCGACGGCCTCGATGTTCCTGGCCTCCGTAAGGAAATCGAGTTCCTCGACCAGCGCGTCGGCGAATCCTTCGGCGAGGTCGACGACGCCGAGTGAACGCGCCCAGTCCGCGCGCAGGTCCAGCGCGGCGGCCACCCGGCGGACGATGTCGAGGTCCCGGTCGACGAGCGCCTGCACACCGGGCCGCTGCACCTTGACGACGACGTCCTGCCCGCCGCGCAGCTTCGCCCGGTAGACCTGCGCGATCGACGCGGCCGCGATCGGCTCCGGGTCGAACTCGGCGAAGATCCCGTCCGGGTCGCCGCCCAGTTCCTCCCGGAGCACGGTGGCGATCTCGTCGGCGTCCGCGAAGGCGACCTGGTCCTGGAGTTTGCTCAGTTCGTCGATGAACACCGGCGGGAGCAGGTCGGACCGCGTCGAGAGCAGCTGGCCGAGTTTCACGAACGTCACGCCGCCCTCTTCCAGCGCGCGCCGCAGCGATCGCGCCAGTTTGGCGTGCCGGACCTGGGCGAGGCCGGGTTCGCGGCGGCCGGTGAGGTAGCGGCCGAGGCCGTGCTTGATCGCGATCCGGGTGATCTGCGAGTAGCGCCGAGTCCGGGCCGCGCGACGGCGCAGGGAGCGGATCCGGCCGATCAGCCCGAGTCCGGAGCCCGCCGGCAGGACGAACTCCGCGACGAACAGGAAGATCAGCGTCGCCAGGAAAGCACCGCCCGCCACCGGGATGACCAGTCCGACGAAGGCACCGCCGCTCGCGTACATCGGCGTGGGGAACGCGCTGAGGATGCCGCCCGCGACGAGCCAGCCGAAACCCGCGGCGCAGAACGCGCGGACCACGCCGACCCGCACCCCCAGCACGCGACGGGCGGCGACCACCAGCGGCCACAGCATCAGCGCGTAGACGGGCAGGGTGAGCAGGCCGAGCAGCAGGTTCATGCGAAGAGAACATCACGCGCAGCCCACGCGGGATTCCCGCTCCGGCGGGACGGGACTCACCCTTGAGAGGGAGCGGACCCCGAAGTTGTAGGTCGTGGTCGCCTCCCGGGGCGCGAACAGGACACCGAGGACCGCGATCACGGCGGCGGCGAGGAACCCGGCGCGAAGGTCGATGAGGTCGCCGAGGAGGCCGATGAGCGGCGCTCCGACGGCCTGACCGAGCGCCAGCATCAGGAAGGACACGCCGACACCGAAGGCGGGCGCCGTCGGATAGGCCCTGGTGCCCCAGAGGATCAGCACTCCGGTCAGTCCGATGTAGACGGCTCCGAAGAGCGCCGCCGCGATGATGAGCGCCGGGAGCGATCGGGTGGCGAGTGCGAAGAGCGCGGTGGCGACGGCGAACAGGACCATCCCCGCCGACCAGGCCCGGCGCAGTCCTGCCCGCGAGGTCAGCTCGGCGGTGAACGCGCCGGCCAGGCCGACAGCGCCGAGGACGATCCACACCACCGTCGAGGCCGTCTCGCTGAGACCGCCGACGCTCACGGCGATGTCCCGGCCGAACGTCCAGATCGCCGCGCTGGCCAGGCCGAGCGTCGCGGCGGCGGGAAGCAGCCGTCCGGTGGCGGGCGGGAGCAGCGGTGACGGCAGGCCACTCTTCCGGTCATCCTTGACGGGCGGCACGACCCGGGCGATCCACAGCGTCACCAGCGCCGACGCCGCCGCGAAGGCCCACCAGGCCAGGCGCCAGTCGCCGATCGCGAGCAGGGAGACCGGGCCGGAGATCAGCACGCCGAGTCCGGTTCCGGCGTTCACCACGGATTGGGCGCGGTCGCGGCGGGTCACCCGGACGACGCGGGAGACCGCGTCCGCGAGCGACGGGGAGGCCAGTCCGGTGCTGGCTCCGGCCAGGACGACGCCGAGTGAGAGGACCGCGGCGTTCGGCGCGGCCGCGATCAGCGCGGTCCCCGCGGTGGCGGTCGCCCCGGCGGCGAGCGCACCCGTCCGCGCACCCCAGCGGCTCGTGACGGCGGTCGAGGCGATGACCGCGAGGCAATACGCGACGTAACTGCCCGCGGCGATGGCGCCGAGCGTGCCGCCATCGAGGCCGAACTCCGCCCGGAGCGTCGGCGCGAACAGGCCGTACGCGTACCTCGCGAGTCCGTAGGAGACCGCGATCAGCGACAACCCGGCCGCGGTGAGCGTCAGCTCGCGTTTGTACGAAGAAACCATCAGCTCTCCTCCAGAGGTATACCGATCGGTATACCTCTGGAGTGTTCCCGCATTTCGCGCTTAGGTCAACCGATCGGTATAGTCGAGGCATGCTGACACCGGCCGGCGAGCGAGTCTTGAGCGCGGCGAGCACGTTGTTCTATCGAGACGGTCTGAACGCCGTGGGCGTCGCGGCCATCGCCGAGGCCGCGGGCGTCACGAAGAAGACGCTGTACGCGTGCTTCGGGTCGAAGACGGACCTCACGGTCGCGTACCTGCGAAGTCGTCACGACGTCTGGTGGGCGTATCTGGAACGGCGGCTGGCGGAGGCCGACGCGCCTCGGGCGCTGACGGTCTTCGACGCCTACGTCGATCACCCGAAGCTCGGGAGCGACCGCGGATGCGCGTTCCTCAACGCGGCCGCCGAACTGCCCGCGGGGCATCCCGGGCTCGACGTGATCCGGCGGCACAAGGCGGCGGTGCGGGCGAAGTTCGCCGAACTCCTCCGCGAGGACGTCCCGGGCGCCGCCGACCCGGAGCGGCTCGCGGAGCAGCTCTTCCTCCTGCTGGAGGGCGCCGTCGCGCACACCGGTATCGACGGCGACGCGCACCGGGTCACGCTCGCGAGGGAGATCGCGGAGATACTGCTGAGGGATCCGCGCGGATCCGGCACACGCTAGAAAGAGCACATGCGACTTTTCGGCCCGCTCGTGGACCGGGCGACCTACCGACGGTGGGTGTACTTCATCCTCGGCGGCGCGCTGAGCGTGCCGTATATCCTCTTCGCCGCCATCGTGGTGCCGTCGCTGCTGCCCCTCGTCGTGACGGTGGAGCGCGGGGTCGCCATCGCGACGATCACCCTCGTCCTGGTGGTCATCGCGTCGTCGTTCATCCCGGCTGTCCGGGTGCTGGAAGGCGCGGCCGTGCGGGAACTGCTGGACGATCCCGTGCCGGGAGTGACGTTCGGGCCCGCGGGGAGCTGGCCTGTCCGGCTGCGGTCGACCGCGATGTACCTGCTGCACGTGAGCACCGGTTGCGTCGTCAGCCTGGCGAGCCTGTTCGTCCCGGTCGCGTTCGGGTTCACGGTCGCGGCACCGTTCACCGGCCGGATCACGCTGTCCACAGAGGACCCGATCGTGGTGCCGGTTGGCTGGGCGAGCGCGTGGATCCCGCTGGCCTTCCTGCTCGGCGTCGTCGCACTGGCGTATGTGGTGTGGGGAGCGGGTGCGGTGCTGACCCGCGTCGCCCGGAGCCTGCTGGGTGTCTCGGCCGCGGAACGGATCGCTCAGTTGGAGAAGCGCACCGAGCAGCTCGCCGAGCGCAACCGGCTGGCGCGGGAACTGCACGACTCGGTGGGGCACGCGCTGAGTGTCGTGACCATCCAGGCCGGGGCCGCGCGCCGGACCCTTCGGTCCGATCCGGACTTCACCGAACAGGCGCTCACCGCGATCGAGGACTCCGCCCGTGGCGCCTTGGACGACCTCGACCATGTGCTGGGCCTGCTGCGGGAGGAGGCCTCGTCGCGGGCGCCGCAATCGGGGCTGGCGGAGCTGTCCGCGCTGGTCGAGGCCACGCGACTGGCGGGTGCCGAGGTGACGGCGGAGGTACGGGGCGAACCGGCGTCGGTGCCGCAGGTCGTTTCGCGCGAGGCGTACCGGATCTTGCAGGAATGCCTGACGAACGCGTTGCGGCACGCCGGTAAGGTGCCGGTGACGGTGCTCGTCGACGCCGGTTCGGAGCTGTTGCGGCTGCGGGTGTCCAACCCGCTGGGCGCCGCGGCTCCATCGCGGGACGGCGGCGGCCGGGGACTGCGGGGGATGGCGGAACGGGTGGACGTGCTCGGTGGCACGATCACCGCGGGCCGCGCGGACGGATTCTGGAAGGTCGAGGTGGCGGTGCCATGGGGGAAACGGCGATGAGCACGAAGGTGCTGCTGGTCGACGACGAACAGCTGATCAGGGCCGGGCTGCGGGCGATCGTCGCTTCCGAGCCCGATCTGGAGGTCGTCGGCGAGGCGGCCGACGGTGCCGAGGTACCGGGCATGGTCTCGCGGTTCCGGCCCGACGTCGTGCTGATGGACGTCCGGATGCCCTCGATCGACGGCATCCGCGCGACCAGCCACCTTATGTCCACTATGGACAACCCGCCGAAGGTGATCGTGGTGACGACCTTCGAAAACGACGACTACGTCTACGACGCCCTGCTCGCCGGTGCGAGCGGTTTCCTGCTGAAACGGGCCCGGCCCGAGGAGATCGTCGCGGCGATCCGGACCGTGGCGGCGGGGGAGTCCCTGCTGTTCCCGGCCGCGATCCGGCGGCTGGCCGCGCAGCAGGCGAACCGGGGCCCGCAGGACGGCCTCGCCGGCGCCGGGCTCACCGAACGCGAACGCGAGGTGCTGCGGCTGATGGCCGGTGGACTGTCCAATGTGGAGATCGCGGGCGAGCTGTACCTCGGCGTGCAGACGGTGAAGACGCATGTCGGGAACGTGCTGGCGAAACTCGGCGCGAGGGACCGGACACAAGCGGTGATCAAGGCGTACGACACCGGATTCGTCACACCGGCGGGCTGAACGCGGTAGGGTTCCCAGGTGGATACGAACGTCAACCGCCGTCGTGTGCTGGGTCTGGGCACGGTCGCGGCCGCGGGTGCGGTGCTTGGGACGACGCAGATCGCGGGTGCCGAAGAGGCCGAAGTGGACACGGCCGCCAAAGACGCTTCGGCCGCCGCGCGCCGGATTTCCCAGGTGTACGCCCGGGAAACCGCGAAGGCGGGTGGCACGTGGTCGTCCTACATCAGCGTCGCGGACTCCGCCGGGAACCTGGTGCCCGCCGTCTCCGAGCGGGCGGATGAGGTCGTCGAGGCCTACAGCGTCAACAAGATCGCGGTCGCCTCCGCGGTACTCGACAAGATCGACCGCGGACTGCTCACGTTGGACCAGCGCGTCGACGTCACGGCCGACATCGTCATCAAGGACACCGATGGCATCTTCGGCCTCGACGGCGCGTACCCCAGTTCGGTGACCCTCGGGCACGCGATGGCCGCGCTGCTGACGCTGTCCGACAACACCGCCGTCCGCTTGTGCGGACTGGTCTGCCCCGCTGCCGAGGTCAACGAGATCCTGCGTGGCAAGGGATTCGTGCATACACAGGTCGTTCCCGTCGCGAACCCGAACCGGTTCTTCCTCGGCAAGACCACCCCGGCCGAGACGCATACGCTGCTGCGGAAACTGGTCGGCGGGACACTGCTTTCGGCGAAGTCGACCGAGTACCTGCTCACCATCCTGCGTTCGCTCAGCGCTTTCACCGACGGCGTGCGGCTCGACCTGACCTCCGCCGAGCGGCTGCGGGTCGCCACCAAGGCCGGCTGGTTCAACGACGGCCGCAACGAGGCGGGCGTGATGTTCAGCGCGGACGGCAAGCCGATCCTGACCTATTCGCTGTTCGCGTCCGGTGCGTTCGCGGGCGACCCGGCGGTCAACAAGGACGACTACGCCGCGACGCATCCGGCGCTGAAAGCGCGTACGCGGCTCGGAAAGACGATGTTCCGTTCGGTCGAGAAGCTGACCGCGACCACGGCCCGCACCTACGCGACCGCTCCGTACCGGGCCTCCAACGGCGGCTGATCGTCAGTCGAGGGCGGCGAAGATCAGCGCGGCCATCGAGGCAGGATCCCCGTTTTCCGGGCGCAGCACCAGATCCGGGGTCTCGGGACGTTCGTAGGGAGCGTCCACCCCGGTGAACCCGGTGATCTCGCCCGCCCTCGCCTTCACATACATCCCCTTGGGGTCGCGGTCTTCGCAGACCTCGAGCGGGGTGTCGACGAAGACCTCCAGGAACGGCAGCCCGGCGGCCTCGTGCGCGGCGCGGGCGAGTTCGCGATCGGCTTGATACGGGCTGATCAGCGAAACCACCGACACCACACCGGCGTCGGCTAACAGCTTCGCGACCTCCGCGACGCGTCGCACGTTCTCGGCGCGGTCGGCCGGGCTGAAGCCGAGGTTCCCGTTCAGCCCGTGCCGGAGATTGTCGCCGTCCAGCAGATACGCGGGCCTGCCGGACGCGACCAGCCGCCGCTCCAGTTCCACGGCCACGCTCGATTTCCCGGACGCGGAAAGCCCGGTGAGCCAGACGGTGAGCCCGCGCGTCGCGCGTTCCGCCCTGGTGACCGCGGCGGTGTGCCAGACGACGTTCGACGCCGTCACACTCGGCCCGGTGATCATGCCGGCCGCGACCGTCGCCCCGGAATGCTCGTCGATGAGGAGGAAACCGCCGGTGGACCGGTTGCGGCGGTAGGAATCGAACAGCAGTGGCTGCCGCGCGCGCAGCCGGACACGGCCGATCTCGTTGAGGGACAACGATTTCGCGGTCTCGTCGCGGTGCAGCGTCGTGACGTCGAGCCGGTAGGCGAGGTCGCGGATCTCGGCCTTGGTCTCGCGGGTGGTGTGCCGCACGACGTAGCTCGCGCCAGGGGAGAGGGCGCTTTGCTCGGAGAACCAGCACACTATCGCGTCGACGTCCCGTCCGGTGTGCGGGCGATTGCCGGGACGGCAGATCAGGTCGCCGCGGCCGAGGTCGAGGTCGTCGGCGAGTTCGATCGTGACCGCCCGCGAGGCGAAGGCCTCGGTGATCGGAATGCCGCCCGGCCCCCAGATCGCGCGTACCGTCGTGGTGAAGCCGGACGGCAGCACGGTGACCTCGTCGCCGGGTTTGAACACCCCGCCCGCGACGGTGCCCGCGTACCCGCGGAAGTCGCGGCTGTGCTCGCGGATCACGTACTGCACGGGGAAACGCGCGTCGATGAGGTTGCGATCCGAGGCCACGTGCACCTGTTCGAGATGGTGCAGCAGGGAAGTCCCTTCGTACCAAGGCATACTGGCACCGCGGTGCACGACGTTGTCACCGTGCAGTGCCGACATCGGGACGAACGTGAGGTCGTGCACCTGGAGCTTCATGGCGAAGCGGCGGAAGTCGTCGCGGATCTCTTCGAAGCGTTCCTGAGACCAGTCGACGAGGTCCATCTTGTTGACGCACAACACCAGGTGCGGAATTCCGAGGAGGCTCGCCAGGAACGCGTGCCGCCGAGACTGTTCGAGCACGCCTTTGCGGGCGTCGATCAGGACCAGAGCGAGGTCCGCGGTGGACGCGCCGGTGACCATGTTCCGGGTGTACTGCACATGCCCCGGGGTGTCGGCGATGATGAACTTCCGTTTGGGGGTCGCGAAATACCGGTGTGCGACATCGATGGTGATGCCCTGTTCGCGTTCCGCGCGCAGGCCGTCGGTCAGCAGCGCGAGGTTCGGGTACGCCTCGCCGCGGGCGCGGCTGGTGCGTTCGATGGCTTCGAGCTGGTCGGTGAACACCGTCTTCGAATCGAACAGCAGACGGCCGATCAGGGTCGACTTACCGTCGTCGACACTGCCCGCGGTCGCGAGGCGGACCAGTTGAGAGGCGCCCATCAGAAGTACCCTTCCTTCTTCCGGTCTTCCATGCCCGCCTCGGAGATCCGGTCGTCGGCCCGGGTGGCGCCGCGTTCGGTGAGCCTGCTGGCGGCCACCTCGGCGACCACTTCGGACGGTGACGTCGCCGTCGACTCGACGCAGCCGGTGCAGGTCGCGTCGCCGACGGTACGGAAGCGAACCGTTGCGTCGTAAGGACTTTCGCCTTCATCCAAGGTGAGGAAGCGGGTGTGCGCGAGCAGCATCCCGTCCCGCTGGACGACCGCGCGCCGGTGCGAATAGTAGATCGAGGGCAGGTCGACGTCCTCGGCCTCGATGTACTGCCAGATGTCGAGTTCGGTCCAGTTCGACAGCGGGAAGACCCGGATGTGCTCACCCTTGCGGTGCCTGCCGTTGTAGAGATCCCAGAGTTCCGGGCGCTGGTTGCGCGGATCCCATTGGCCGAACTCGTCGCGGAAGCTGAAGACCCGTTCCTTGGCGCGGGCTTTTTCCTCGTCGCGCCGGGCGCCGCCGAAGACGGCGTCGAACGCGTGCTCGCGGATCGCGCGCAGCAGGGCGGCGGTCTGGAGGCGGTTCCGGCCGGCCTTCGGATCTTCGATCACCCGGCCCGCGTCGATGTCGTCCTGGACGCTGGTGACGACGAGCCGGAGCCCGTAGGTGTCGACCGTGCGGTCCCGGAACTCGATGACCTCGTCGAAGTTGTGCTCGGTGTCGACGTGCATCACCGGGAAGGGGGGTGGCGACGGCCAGAACGCCTTGGCCGCCACGTGGAGCATCACCATCGAGTCCTTGCCGCCGGAGAACAGCAGCACCGGCCGCTCGAAGGTCGCCGCGACCTCTCGGAAGATGTGCACTGCTTCGGCTTCGAGTGCTTCGAGATGGGTGAGCTCGTATGCCGGGGACGCCATCGTGACCTCCGTGGTTGGAGATCAGAAAAGTAGAACAGGTTCTTGTGCTTGGTCAAGAGGAGGAGGACGCTGTCGGCATGGACCTGGTCGCGCTCGAAGAGATCCGCCGTCTCAAAGCCCGCTACCTCCGGTACCTCGACCTCAAGCTGTGGGACGAGATGGCCGGGACCCTGACCGCCGACGCGCACGCGCGCTACGGCACGCCGTCGTACGGCAAGCCGCTGACCTTCGAGGGTCGCGGAGAGATCATCGGGTTCTTCCGGAACGCCGTCGGGCCCGGGATCATCACGGTGCATTTCGCCGGGCAGCCGGAGATCGACGTCGACGGCGACACCGCGACGGGCACCTGGCTGATGCGGGACAAGGTGATCGTGCCGGAGCACCGGGTGGTGATCGAGGGCGCGGCGTACTACGAGGACACCTATCGGCGGGTGGACGGCGTCTGGCTGACCGCCTCGACCCAGTACGACCGGCTGTACGAGACGATGATGTCGATGGACGACGTGCCGAGCCTCAAACTCACCGCGAACCTGTGGTCGACCCCCGCAAGTAGGTGACTAATTGCGGTCCGTTGCCGCCTGCGGTGGGTCGTGAGACGGGTCTTGACCAAGGGAGGGTTGGGACACTCAACGTGCCAAATCCTCCTTGGCGGCTCAGACCCGTGCCGCCGCGCGCTTGACGTACCGCTCTCAGGCGCGAGGGTGTCGCGAAAGCCACTTTCGGGACATCAGACGTCCCGAAAGTGGCTTTCGCGACATCACGAGACCTTGCTCGCGCCCCACCCGGCACCGGTCCTTGCACGCGCAACTCCCGCAAGTAGGTGACTAATTGCGGGATTCGGTGGTGACGGCGTCGGCGGTCGCGACCAGGGCGGCGCCCCGCCGCGCGATCTCGGCGCCGGTGATCGTTTCGCCGACGGACAGCGTGAGCACCAGTTCCTGTCTGCCCGAAGCGTCGAACGTCGGCGCGGCGAGCAGGCTCACCGCGTGTTTGCGGCGCGGTTCCAGGTCGGCGCCGAGGTAGACGCGTTCGCCGAGGCTCGAGACGAGTTCTCCCACCAGGCCCCGTACTTCCGGTGGCAGTTCCTCCGCGCCGACGCCCGCCATCAGCGCGTAGAGCCGCCGCCCCGCGGAGGTCAGGCTCTCCACCAGGTAACCGTGTTCGCGGCATTCGGCTACGACGCGCCGCAGGTGCGCTTCGTCCAGCCGCACCGGCACCGCCGGGGGTTTGGCGAGCCACGCGTCGAACGCCGCGTCGGAGTCCCACAGCACGTACATCAGCCCGACCGGCGGCGCGAACGGGTAAGCCTCGCCGAGTTTGACCCGTCCGGGCCCGGCGCTCTGCAACATCAGGATCCGGTCGCCGACCACGGCCGACGCGGTGCACGTCGCGCCATAACGCCTGCTCAGATCCTCCAGATGCCGCCGCGCGACCTCGCTCGCGCCGAATCCCTCGCCCGCGACGCGGCCGGCGGCGATCATCGCGGGCCCGAGCCGGTAGGTGACCGGCTGCGGGTCCCGGACCAGGTAGCCGCCCGCGGTCAGCTCGGTCACGATGCCGAGACAGGTCGGTTTGGCCAGGTCCAGTTCGCGGGCGAGTTCCGAAAGGCCGAAACGCCGTCCAGGCCGCGCGGCGAAGAAGTCGAGCAGCCGTACGACTCGCTCGGTGGGCGGAGAGCGCCGAGTCATTGACCCATCCTTAGAACGCGTTCTAGTCTGATGTCGCGAAGAACGTACCAAGTCGGTACGTATTTGTACCAGCATGAGGAGTCGCCGGTGCTCACTCAACCGTTCGCGGACGCGATCGTCGAAGCCGAGAAGGTCATCGCGGAGGCGCCGCACATCCGGACCGAACAGGATCTGGTCGAGGGGTACGACTACCTCGCCGGCAGTATCCGCGCGTCCCTGCAGATGGCGTGGGCCTACGAACGGGACTATCCGTACTTCACCCAGTCCACCGGGCCGTACACGAAGATGGGCCTGGACAACCCGGACACGCTGTACTTCAACGCGAACATCCGCGAGGACCGCGAGTACGTCGTCACCGGGACTCGGGGGAGCACGGCGGACCTCAGTTTCCAGGTCCTCAACGGCGACTACTCGCCCGTCGAGGTGCCGGACAGTCTCGCCGCGTTCGACGACCGCGAGATCGAGATCGCCGACGACGGCTCGTTCGAACTCCGCTTCGGACCGGCGAAACCCGACCCCGGCCCCAACTACTTCATCCTCGGCCCGGGTTCGTCGATGCTCGTGGTGCGCGAGGTCCACAGCGACTGGGCCACCGAACGCCGCGGCACGATCCAGATCCAGTGCGCGGACACCGCGGGTGGCTCACCCGCGCCGCTCACCCGCGACGTGCTGGCCAAACGCTACGGCGTCACCGGCAAGATCCTGTTGAGCAGGTTGCGCACTTTCCTCGCCTTCCCGAAGTGGTTCTACCTGAACCTGCCGGTGAACACGATGACCGAACCGCGGCCAACGCCGGGTGGCCTGACCACGCAGTATTCGTCCGCCGGGCACTACGAACTCGGTGACGAGGAGGTCATGATCGTCACGGTGCCACGTTCGGACGCGCCCTACCAGGGCATCCAGCTCGGCAGCGTCTGGTACCTCTCGCTGGACTACATCAATCACCAGACCAGCCTCACCGCCGACCAGGCGAGGGTCGATCCGGACGGCAAGATCCGGTTCGTGATCAGCGAACGCGACCCGGGCCTCGCCAACTGGCTCGAACGCACCGGTCACGACCGCGGTTACGTCCAGATCCGCTGGCAGCGGCTCTCTCGGGCGCTGGGCGAAGCCGACGGTCCCGAAGTCGAGGTGGTGAAGGTCGGCGAACTCGCCGACCGGCTGCCGTTCCACGACGAGGCGCGCGTGACGCCGGAGGAGTGGGCGAGCCGGATCGCGGCACGCCAGACCGCCGTCGCGGCGAGGATGCTGGGCTGACATGGACCTCTTGAAGGACAAGGTGATCGTGGTCTCCGGTGTCGGACCGGGACTCGGCCGGTCCATCGCGGTGCGCTGCGCCGCGGCGGGCGCCGACGTCGTTCTCGCCGCTCGCACCGAATCAAGGCTCGCCGAGGTCGCCAAGGAGGTCGACGCGCTCGGCCGTCGCGCGGTCACCGTGCCGACCGATATCACCGACGACGCTTCGGCCGCGAATCTCGCCGAGGCCGCGCTGAAGGCGTTCGGCCGAGTGGACGCGTTGGTGAACAACGCTTTCGCCATCCCGCCGATCATGGATCTCGCCGACGTCGACCTGGCCGACGTCCGTGCGGGCTTCGAGACCAACGTCCTCGCCGCGCTCCGGCTCACTCGGCTGTTCACGCCGTCTCTCGAAGACAGCGGGGGTTCGGTGGTGATGATCAATTCGGCCGTGCTGCGGCATTCCCGGCGGACGTTCGGCGCGTACAAGATGGCGAAGTCGAGCCTGCTCGCGCTCGCGCAGAGTCTCGCCTCGGAACTCGGGCCACGCGGGATCCGGGTCAACTCCGTGGCGCCCGGGTACATCTGGGCGGACTCACTGAAATGGTATTTCGCCTACCTGGCCAAGGAACGCGGCGTGACGCCGGAACAGGTGTACGCCGAGACGGCGGAGACGATCGACCTGCGCCGTCTTCCGGAACCGGATGAGATCGCCGACACCGTCGTGTTCCTCGCCTCGTCGCTCGCCCGGTGCGTCACCGGTCAATGCCTCGACGTCAACGCCGGCGAATACCACCACTGAAGGGGAGAACATGCTGCCAGGGCGCGAAAACGTCGGCACGGTCGAGGATCTGCACGCGTCGGCGGCGAAACTCACCGGGCTGGACGACTTCGGCGGCGAGGATCACCTCGAAGGCCTCCGCGTGCTGCTGGATTCGTATGCCGGAGAGGCCGGTTTGACGCCGTACGGCAACAAGATCCATCGCGCGTTCCTGCGTGGCGCTTTGGTGGCGCGCTCGTTGAGCGAGGCGTCCTGGAAACAGAATCCGCGGTACGCCGAGGTTCCCGTCGAGCGGCCGATCTTCGTCACCGGCCTGCCGCGCACCGGGACCACGGCGTTGCACCGGCTGCTCACCGAGGATCCGGCGCACCAAGGCCTGGAGGTCTGGCTGACCGAGGTGCCGCAACCGAGGCCGCCGCGCGAGACGTGGGCGGAAAACCCGGTGTTCCAAGGGATCCAGGCGGGTTACGAGAAGCATCACGTCGAGCATCCCGAGTTCATGGGCCTGCATCATATGTCGGCCGATCAGGTCGAGGAATGCTGGCAGCTGCTGCGGCAGTCCCTGAAATCGGTTTCGTACGAATGCCTCGCGCACGTGCCGTCGTACTCGCGCTGGCTGGACGGGCAGAGCTGGACCGACGCCTACCGCAGGCACCGGCGCAATCTCCAGCTGATCGGCCTTCCCGACGCCGGGCGCCGCTGGGTGCTCAAGAACCCGAGCCATCTGTTCGCGCTGGACGCGCTGCTGGAGGTGTACCCGGACGCGCTGATCGTCCAGACCCACCGCGCGCCCAGCACGATCATCGCGTCGGTGTGCAGCCTGAACGAGCAGGCGTCGGAAGGCTGGTCCGACGTCTTTCGCGGGGACGTGATCGGCCGTAGTCAGCTGGATCTGTGGGCGCGAGGTGCGGAAACGTCACTCGAAGCACGTGCGCGGCACAACGCGGCGCAGTTCTGCGACGTCCGGTATGAGGACTTCGTCGCCGACCCGATCGGGACGGTCGAGGGGGTCTACAAGCATTTCGGGCTGCCGCTGAGCGGCGAAGCTCGCGACGCGATGACCGCGGTCCACGCCGAAAGCCGTTCCGGGGAAAGGAAACCCGTGCACCGGTACGACCTCGCGGACTTCGGGCTCACCGCGGGCGAGGTCGACGAACGCTTCTCCACCTACCGCGCCGCCCACGACCTCTAGACCCTCCCGCAATTCGGCACCTACTTGCGATACTTGCACGCGCAATGATCGCAAGTAGGTGCCGAATTGCGTGGGTCAGAAGCCCGCGGCGGCGCGTTGGGCGGGGAGACCTCGGGTCGTGATCCCGCGCAGTACCTCGACGCGCTCCGAGCCTGGCCGCCCGAGCACCCAGCTCGACCCGGGGACCTCCTTGGCGCGCTTCTTCAACGGCGCCAAGAGCCGCGAAGCGTCCTTATAGGATCGGATCGCGCCGTTCCCGCACACCAGGGTCGCGAGCGACACCGTCACCGGCAGTCCGTCGGCCGACCACGGCGTGTCCAGCAGTGCGGCGGCGACCGTGCCGATCTCGTCGACGTCGCAGGCGATCAGGAAGTCGTCCCCGCCCACGTGGCTGACACGCATCCGGCGAAGCCTGGACTCCAGATCGGTGAGCGTCCGGCCGAGTGTGCGGATCAGGTCGTCGCCCGCGGCGAACCCTGCCGTGTCGTTGACCGTCTTGAACGAGTCGACGTCCAGCCAGGCCGCGACGAACGGTTCCCGCGCGTTGATCCGGCGGTCGACGTCCCTGGCGACGGCGTCGCTGCCGGGCAGCCGGGTCAGCGGGCTGAGGGAGACGGCCTCCTCGACCTTCGCCTCCGCGACCCCGCGGACGACCTCGTTCACCAGCACCACGCCGAGACAACGACCACGGTCGTCGACCACCACGACGTCGTCGCCGGTCCGGCTCCAGTCCGCGTCGGTGACCAGTTCGAGGAACTCCAGCGCGCTCGCGTCGACGTGGATCGTGTGCGGCTGGTCGGCGAGCCTCGACGCGGGCCGTTTGGCGTGCAGGGCGTGCCCGTACAACCCGGTCACCGCGACCAGGAACCGTGTCCGGTCGATCGACCACTGTGGACGGTGCCGGTCGTCGATGCCGACGATGCCGCTCGGCCCGTCGGCGGCGGCCAGCACCTCGCGCACGTCGTCGCACGTCGCGTCTTCCGGCAGCGTGGTCGCGGGCCGGAGGAAGTCCCCGACGCGGCGCGCGCGGGCGGTACCGGGGATGAACGGGCCGGGCGCGTCCGGCGCGGGCAGCGGCGCGTGGTTGCCGTCCGGCGGCGCGAGCAGGTTGCCCTGCGCGATCCGCACGCCGAGTTTGCGCGCGGACTCCAGCTGCTCGGTGGTTTCGAGCCCGGTGGCGACCAGCCGGTTGTCCGTCCGCGACGCGAAATGCAGCACCGACTCGACCACCGCGACGGCGGCCGGGTCGTGCGGTAGGCCGCGCAGCACGCTGCGGTCCAGTTTCACCAGGTCGATCGGCGCGGAGGCGAGCAGCGTGAGCGGGAGATCGCCGCGGCCGAGGCCGTCGAGCGCGAGCCGGAAGCCGAGTTCGGTGAGCCGCCGCATGCCGCTGAGCAGCAGGTCGGCGGGGATCTGCGTGAACGGCGGCCCGATCTCCAGCACGACGTCCCTTGCCC
This sequence comes from Amycolatopsis sp. cmx-11-12, assembly GCF_046269425.1. Classification (NCBI taxonomy): domain Bacteria; kingdom Bacillati; phylum Actinomycetota; class Actinomycetes; order Pseudonocardiales; family Pseudonocardiaceae; genus Amycolatopsis; species Amycolatopsis sp. cmx-11-12. The sequence continues at coordinate 141,009 of NZ_JADNQM010000011.1, forward strand.
GGCGGCCCGCCAGGCTGAGTGCCTCGGTCAGCGGGTCGAAGTGCGACGGCGGAGCCGCCACCGTCCGCGCGGACAGGTTCAGGTGCAGGGGGAGGGCGGCCTGCGGCTCGTTCTGCTGGCGGACGGCTTCGGCGGCCAGGCCGACATCGACCTCGGCCAGCCTGCCGCTGCGCCGGGCGTCGGCGAGCAGTTCGTGGGCGGTGCCGCGACCTGGCCGTGCCAGGGCTTCGAACGCGACGACGCCACCGGTGTGCAGGCTGTACAACGGCTGGTAAGCGAAGCGGACCGCGATCTGCAACGTCACAAACGAATGTTCGCTGGAGATGTCAGGAAACGAAACACGTGTCAACTGATGTTCATCGTCAAGGCACCAGGGTTACCTAGAACGGCGTAGTGCACGCCACCCGATCAGGTGTTTCCTTACTCGCCATGGCGCTATTCGGAAAAGTGCCGACATCGCTTCGGCGGTACCCGAAACATCTTGGTGACCGGACGTGAAAGCCCGTTGGAGTCCGGTGGGCAGGGTGAAGAACAGCTCGAAGAACACCGGGACCAGATCGGGCGGCATCCCGCACAACGCCCGCAGCCCGTGCCGCCGCAACCCGTGCACGGTGCGGGCCGAGGACGGCCACAGCGCCCGGTGAGCGGCCGACGCGGCTTCGGCGGGCCCTCTCTCCCAGGCCTGGGCGACGGCGTCGGCGACCGGATCCGCGAGCCGCACCGACGTCGCCACGCTGTACCCGGTCGCCGGATGCACCAGCCCGGCCGCCGCCCCGAACGGCACCGTCCGGCCTCGCCGGGGCACCGGCACGTCGAGCACGATCCGGACGCGCTCTTCGCGCCCGCGCGTCGTGAGCCCGGCTGCCGTCAGGCGGGCGCGCAGCCGTGCCGCCAGGACGTCCAGTGGCAGGCCGGGCTTGCGGGCCAGCGAGGTCTCCTCGACCAGGACGGTGCCGTCGCCGAGCGGCAGCACGTAGAGGAAGCCCTGTTCGCTGCCGCGCCAGTCCATGAACACGGCGGTGTCCGGGCCGTCGACCAGCCGGAGCGCGTCCTCGGCGGGGAGGACGGCGCCGAACGCCGTCTGTTCGTACCGGTTTCCCCGGGGCCGGGCACCCGTGGCGTCGAAGTACAGGCCCGCCGCGAGGACCTGGCCGTCATCGAGGCGCACCGAGGATCCGTGCTTGCCGTGATCGACGCCGGACACCGTCCCGGCGACGACGTCGTAGCCGCCGGTCAGCCAGTCGCGCAGACCGGCGTTGTCCACCACGAGGTACTGCCGCTCGAGGACGTGCGGTCCGGTTCCGAAGGCGAGTGTCGTCGAAGGCGCGCAGGCTACGGCGCTCTCGGGCAGCGACGGCAGCTCGTCGGCCCACAGGCCGTAGGTCGCCCGCCAGCGCCTGCCCGGCGCCGGGTCGACCAGGACCGTCGTCAGGCCGCGCCGCGCGCAGGCACGTGCGAGAGCGCGCCCTGCCGGGCCACCGCCCGCGATCACCACGTCCGTCACCTTGGCATCTCATCACGGCACCGCGACGGATACGGTGTGACGCATGGAACAGACGGATCCGAGGGCGTGGCGGCGAGACCCGGAGAGCGAGAGCGCCGGGTTCAGCGACCTCGCCACGAGCCCGTTCCGGATCGACCGGGACCGGATCGCGGCGTCGCCGTTCTTCGCCCGGCTCGGCGGGGTGACCCAGGTGGTCAGCGCCGGGGGCGCCGGACTGCTGCACAACCGGCTCACGCACAGCCTCAAGGTCGCGCAGGTCGCCCGCGCGATCGCCGAGCGGATCAACGCGAGCAGCGATTCCGCCGAACTCGCCGCGAAACTGGGCGGCTGCGACCCGGACGTCGCCGAGGCCGCCGCACTCGCGCACGATCTGGGGCATCCGCCGTTCGGGCATCTGGGGGAGCAGACCCTCGACCGGATCGCCCGGCACCGGTTCGGCCTCGCCGACGGCTTCGAAGGCAACGCGCAGTCGTTCCGGATCATCACGACGACCGACGTCCGAGGGCCGTCCGCGTCCGGACTCGACCTCACCACGGCGGTCCGCGCCGCGGTGCTGAAGTACCCGTGGGCGCGGCTGCACGTCCCCGATCCGCATCCGACGTCGATGGACGTCCAGCCCCGCGGCGCGGCCGAACCGGCCGACGCCCCCGGCACCGGCGCGAGCAAGTTCTCCGCCTACAGCACCGAACTCGACGACTTCAGCCAGGCGCGGGCGCCCTTCGAGGGACGTATCGAGCCGTGGCAGCAGACCGTCGAAGCGTCCGTGATGGACACTGCCGACGACATCGCGTACGCCATCCACGATCTCCAGGACTTCCACCGGATCGGCGTCCTGCAGCACGCGCCGGTCGCGGCCGAGTTCACCGGCTGGGTCGACCACGCGGTGGATCTGGCCGGACTGGACGACGCGACGCTGACCGCCGAACGGCGGCTCCCTGGCCGTTCGCTGGAACGCCTGCGCCGCCGAATGCACGCCAAGGACGGCTGGATCGTCGACGACGACGCCTTCACCAGTGCCGTCGCCCGTGTCCGCGCCGAACTCGTCGACGGTCTGCTCGCCACCGGGTTCGACGGTTCCATCGAGGCCGAGCAGGCCACGGCCGCCTTCTCCTCGAAGTGGACCGCGCGGCTCGTCGACGGCGTGCAGGTGGTGCCGTCTCCCTCGACCCGGACAGGGCATCTCACGCTGCGGCCCGCGCAGTGGCACGAGGTGCAGGTGCTGAAATTCGTGCACCGGAGGTTCGTGCTGCTGCGCCCGGAACTGGCGCTGCACCAGCGCGGACAGGCGAGCCTGGTGACCACCCTGGTCGACGCGCTCGACGCGTGGCTGCTCGACCGTGACGAGTTCTACCGGCTCCCGCGGCGGCTGCACGATCTGGTGGAGCTGGCGCGGTCGGAGTTCAACGACCTCGCGCGGACGGCGCCGGAGCTGCTCGTCGGGGCGACCGGGGAGCCGGTCGCCGGTGCCGACGCCCTGCGCGGGCTCGCACGCGGGCGGGCAGTGGTCGACTTCGTGGCGTCGCTGACGGACAAACAGGCGGTGACCCTTATGGACGGTTTGTCCGGCCGCGCTTCGCAGCCTTGGTCCGACTCTTTCGTCCTTTGAGGCCGGTCCCCGGCACACCGTGACCCTACGATTACGCTGATCGGCCTACCTTCCGCGGCCGAAAACGGAAATTCCCATTCTGACGTCACTCGAACGGCCTCTGCCAACGGTGCACGCGCGGTACTTAGCTTGATCCAGCCGGTGATCGCCGGCATTGGTCAGCGTGAGTCGGGGCACGCGCCTAGGAATCGGAGGCGCACGTGCGTCCAACCCGTTCTAGTAGGAGAAGAAGAACGATCCTGACCGCGGGCACAGCGGTGCTCGTCACCGCGCTCGGCCTGGTCAGCCCGCCCGTCGCGGCGGCGGAAACCGGCCAACCCCCGGACGCCTTCTCGGAGAACACCGTCCGGCAGATCGAGGCCTTGCAATCGATCAAGAAGAGCCAGACCACCGGTGAGTCCAAAGTGGACAGCCGATTGCTCGTCGAACAGAAACTCCGCGCTCAGCGCATGTCGGCCTCCGCGGTTCCCGCACTGGGGTCTGGGGCGAATGTCTCCGCGGCCGGCACCGTGCTCGTGGACATCCGGGGCCAGGTCTCGGAAGAACTCCTGAAGGGCCTTCGTGAATCCGGTGCGGGGATTCGCGCGGTCTCGCAGCGATACGGCAGTGTTCGCGCCGAGGTGCCGCTGAACGCGGTCCAGGCGATCGCCGGTCGTGCCGACGTCAAGAAGGTCGAAACCGCCAACGAGGCGTTCACCGCCCGGCAGCTCGCCGAACCCGCCGTCGCGGGCAAACGGGAGAGCAAACAGGAGAAGGCCGACCGGATCACGGCCGAGCTGAAGAAGGCCGTCGAGGCCAAGGGGCAGGTCGGCATCTCCGCCGGGCCGATCAACAGCGAAGGCGACCGCGCGCACAACGCCGACACCGCGCGCCAGCAGTTCGGCGTCACCGGGGTGGGCACCAAGATCTGCGCGCTGTCCGACGGCATCGACTCGCTCGCGACCTCGCAGGCGCGCGGCGAACTCCCGGCGGGCGTCGACGTGATCCCCGGCCAGGAAGGCGACGGCGACGAAGGCACCGCGATGCTCGAGATCATCCACGATCTCGCGCCGAACGCGTCGCTCGGTTTCGCCAGCGCGTTCAACTCCGACGCCAGTTTCGCCGACAACATCCGCAAGCTGCGGTTCGACGCGCACTGCGACGTCATCGTCGACGATGTCCTGTACTTCAAGGAATCGCCGTTCCAGGACTGGATCATCGCCCAGGCCGTGAACGACGTGACCGCCAACGGCGCGCTGTACTTCTCCTCGGCCGGTAACGAGGGCAACGTCGCCGACGGAACCTCGGGCCACTGGGAAGGCGACTTCGTCGACTCCGGCAAGAGCGTCGGCAAGTTCGCCGGCACCGCGCACAACTTCGCCGGCGCCGCGGGCAACCAGATCTTCGAGCCGATCTCGAACGCGTCCGGCGCCGTGCCGGTCACGCTGTTCTGGTCGGACCCGCTTGGCCGTTCGAACAACGACTACGACCTGTACCTGCTGAACGCGGCGGGCAACGTCGTGGACTTCAGCCAGGACAACCAGACCGGGACCCAGGACGCCTACGAGCGGGTGGACACCACGGGTGCCGCCGGGCTGCGGCTGGCCATCGTCAAGTTCTCCGGCGAGGGCCGTTACCTGTCGCTTTCCGCGCTGCGTGGCCGTTTCTCCGACTCGGCCGACGGCCTCAAGGCCTACACCAGTCCCGGCGTGACCGTGGGCCACTCGGCCGCGCGGGACGCGTTCAGCGTCGCGGCGGCCCCGGCGGCCAAGGCGTTCCCGCGTGCCCTCGAACCGGGCGACCCGGCCAACCCGGTGGGCCCGTTCCCCGGCGCGTTCGGTGCGACCACGAAGGTCGAACGGTTCACTTCGGACGGTCCGCGGCGGGTGTTCTACCAGGCCGACGGCACCCCGATCACCCCGGGCAACGTGTCCGGGACCGGTGGTGAGGTCCGCGCCAAGCCGGACATCACCGCGGCCGACGGCGTCTCCACCAGCGTCACCGGCTTCACCACGTTCTACGGCACGTCGGCCGCCGCGCCGCACGCCGCCGCGATCGCGGGCCTGGTGCTCTCGGGTAACCCGGGGCTGCCCCCGGCCGACGTGCGCGAGGCGCTGATCAACACCGCCGTCGACATCCTGACCCCTGGCCGCGACAACTCCAGCGGCGCCGGAGTCATCCTCGCCGACAAGGTGCTCGCCTACACCGGTGCCAGCCCGCAGCCGCTCGCGACCGCGGGCCAGCCGACGGTCACCCCGGCCGACGGCGGTTCCGCGCTCGACCCGGGCGACACCGCCAAGGTGACCCTGCCGGTGACCAACCGGGGCGACGGCACCGCGTCGTCGACCAGCGTCGTGCTCTCCAGCCCGACCCCCGGTGTCACGGTGGCGCCGCGGTCGAAGTCGTACGGCACGATCAGCCCCGGTCAGACCGGCGTGAACGACTTCACCATCACCGTTCCCGCCACACAGGAACTGGGTGTTCCGGTGGTACTGAACGCCAGGGTGACGTTCGCCGGCTCGTTCTCGCCGACCACGTCGACGTTCTCGCTGCCGGTCGGCACGCCGTCGCCGGTGACGCAGAACTTCGCCTACACCGGTGACGTCGCGGCCATCCCGGACAGCGACCCCACCGGCGTGACCGTGCCGATCACGGTGAGCGGTGTCGGGCGCGCGTCGAAGCTGACGTTCTCGGTGGACGGGGCCACGTGCAACACCGACCAGACGTCGACGACGGTGGGCATCAACCACTCGTACGTCGGTGACCTGGTCGGCACGCTGACCTCGCCTTCGGGCGCCAAGGCGACCGTGTTCCAGCGCGGCGGCGGCTCGGGCAACAACCTGTGCCAGGTCGTCTTCACCGACACCGCGGCCGCTCTGTTCAGCACGGCGCCCGCGGCGAGCGCCCCGTTCACCGGTACCTACAAGCCGGTGCAGGCGCTCGGCGGCCTGACCTCCGGTACGGCGGCCGACGGCACCTGGAAGTTCACCGCGGTCGACGTCGCCGGTGGCGACACCGGCTCGATCCGCTCGATTTCCTTGCACATCAACGGTTTCGTTCAGCCCGGGGTGGCTGAGCGGCCCGCGAGCGTCGGGAAGTCGGTCGGGCGCGGTCCGGTGAAGCCGGTCTAGCCCTTTCGGAAGCGCGTGAAGGCCCCCTTCCCTCGGCTGATCCGAGGGAAGGGGGCCTTCACGCGCATGCGGGGCCTTGCCCGCGCGAGGGTGTCGCGAAAGCCACTTTCGCGACGCCTCATGTCTCGAAAGTGGCTTTCGCGACACGGTCGCGTGACTGGTGTCGCCGCGAAACGGCACCGTAGGTTGGACCTATGGCGAAGGAGAGGCAGGTAGCCGGAGGCGGCAGGGCGGTCGAAGTCGCCCCGGGCCGCCTCGAAGGCTGGTACGCCCGCTTCGCCGTCCGCAACGAAGGCGTCCGCGAGACCCAACTGAGCCCCGACGCCGTCACAGTCACCGCGGACAACGGAGTCGTCGCCGTCGCGACCGTCCCTTTCGGACCGCTGGATGCGGAAGGGACCGTGGAGGGGCTGGCCGTCGAGCCGCTCATCGAGCACGCGCTGATCTCGCGGAGGATCGCGCTCCTGCTGGTGCGCCGAGGCGGGCACAGTGTCGGGATCGCGCGCGGGGGAGTGATCGTCCAGTCCAGGACCGACCGGCATCTCGTGCAGGGCCGGTCCGCGGCGGGCGGCTGGTCGCAGCAGCGGTTCGCGCGGCGCAGGGAGGGGCAGGCGCGCGTCGCGCTTCGTTCCGCCGCCGAGGACGCGTTCGATGTGCTCGTGCCGCAACTGTCCGAAGTGGACGCTGTCGTGCTCGGAGGTGACCGCCGGGCACTGGAAACACTGCGCGAGGACCGGCGGCTGGCACCGTTGTTCGATCGGGCGGAACCCCGCGTCCTCGACATCGCCGAACCACGCCGCACGGTGCTCGACGACGCCGCCGAACGCGCGGTCACGGTCGAAATCACCCTGTCCGGGCCGTGACGTCGGGCACGGTCGGATAAAATCGTTCGACAGCGGCCCGTACACTGATCGCGTGGACATTCTCTTGGAGTGAGCTCCTCGCCTGCCCGTCGGCAGGCGAGTCGAAGCTGTCCACTCATCCACCCCTTTTACCGGGAGTTCCCGTGATCACGGCCTCTGGCCTGCAGCTGCGCGCCGGCTCGCGCATTCTGCTCGACGAAACCAACGTCCGCATCCAGCAGGGCGACCGCATCGGCCTGGTCGGCCGCAACGGCGCCGGCAAGACCACCTCGCTCAAGGTGCTGGCCGGGGAGGGCGAGCCGCACGCCGGCGAGGTCCGCCGCAGCAGCGAGCTCGGTTACCTGCCGCAGGATCCGCGTGAGGGCGACCTGTCCGTCACCGCGAAAGACCGCGTGCTCTCCGCCCGCGGCCTCGACTCGTTGATGCGCAACATGGAAAAGGCGCAGACCGCGATGTCGGAGCTGGTGGACGACAAGGAGCGCGACAAGGCGATCAACCGCTACAGCCGTCTCGAAGAGCGGTTCGCCTCCCTCGGTGGTTACGCCGCCGAAAGCGAGGCCGCGCGGATCTGCTCCAACCTCGGTCTCGCCGACCGGGTGCTCGCGCAGACGTTGCAGACGCTCTCGGGTGGTCAGCGCCGCCGCGTGGAGCTGGCCAGGATCCTGTTCGCCGCGGCCGAGGCCGGTGCCGGCGGCAAATCCGAGACGATCCTGCTGCTCGACGAGCCCACCAACCACCTTGACGCCGACTCCATCAACTGGCTGCGCGGGTTCCTCAAGCAGCATGACGGTGGTCTCGTGGTGATCAGCCACGACGTCGAACTGCTCGGCGACGTGGTCAACAAGGTGTGGTTCCTCGACGCGACCCGCAGCGAGCTGGACCTGTACAACATGGGCTGGCAGCGCTACCTCGACGCGCGGGCCACCGACGAGAAGCGCCGCCGCCGCGAGCGTGCGAACGCCGAGAAGAAGGCGGCCACGCTGCAGCAGCAGGCCGCGAAACTCGGTGCGAAGGCGACGAAGGCGGTGGCCGCCAAGAACATGGCCCGCCGTGCCGAGCAGATGCTCTCCGCGCTCGACGACACCCGTCAGGCCGACAAGGTCGCCCGGATCAAGTTCCCCGAGCCCGCCCCGTGCGGCCGGACCCCGCTCACCGCGGAGGGGCTCTCGAAGTCCTACGGTTCGCTCGAGATCTTCACCGGGGTCGATCTCGCGATCGATCGCGGTTCGAAGGTCGTCGTACTCGGATTGAACGGTGCCGGAAAGACGACTTTGCTCCGGCTGCTCGGCGGAATGGAAACTCCGGATACCGGCAAGACCATTCCGGGTCACGGATTGCGTTTGGGCTATTACGCACAGGAACATGAAACGCTCGACCATGATGCTTCCGTGTGGGAAAATATCCGGCATCTCGCACCGGACACGGGCGCACAGGAGTTGCGGAACCTGCTCGGGTCGTTCCTCTTCACCGGTGAGCAGCTCGATCAGACCGCGGGCACGCTCTCCGGTGGCGAGAAGACCAGGCTCGCCCTGGCCGGTCTGGTGTCCAGCGCTGCCAACGTTTTGCTGCTCGACGAGCCGACGAACAACCTGGACCCGGCCAGCCGCGCCCAGGTCCTGGACGCTTTGCGCAGCTTCGCCGGGGCCGTCGTCCTGGTGACACACGACCCGGGCGCGGTCGAGGCGCTGGAGCCGGAACGCGTGATCCTGCTGCCGGACGGAACCGAGGACCATTGGTCCGCCGATTATCTGGAACTTGTCCAGCTTGCGTGACCCCTGCGTCCGTTCGGGTGCTTGATCGATGCCATCCGGCCACTGAAATGGCCCAATGTGATCGCGGTTTCAGCAGTTTTGCGCTCGTCGTCTGGCATTCCGGCGCTCAGTGTTCGATCATTGCGGCGACAGGGGCCGCAATGTGGCCCAGAACACTCTCGGCGGGAAGGCGATCGACGTGGCTGATCTCAAGAAAGGCGCGCGGATCACCGGCAACACGCGTGACAAGCTGGCCGCTGACCTGAAGAAGAAATACGAGAAGGGCTCGAGCATCCGCGCCCTCGCGGAGTCCACGGGTCGCTCGTACGGGTTCGTGCACCGGGTTCTCTCGGAGTCCGGCGTCCAGCTGCGTGGGCGTGGCGGTGCCACCAGGGTCAAGAAGAAGTAGTCACGAAGAAGTAGCGGACTGCTGCGCGGGGGGCGCAGTTCCCTTTCCAGGGACCGCTGTTTCGCGGGATTCGCTGGAGGCGAAGGCCAGCCTGGCGCCGAGCAGGACCAGCGGATACACCAGGTAGCCGTACCTGGTCGCCGGAGTGAGCAGGATCAGCGCGCCGAGTCCGGCGGCGATGCGCAGGAGTGCGTCCGAACCGGTCACGGGAGGACGGCGTACCAGCCAGACCAGGATCGCGACGGCCGCGATCCCCAGCAGGGCGAAGGAAACCGCCGTGCCGACGGGGCCGAGCGAGGCGATGAGGCGCCCCGGCAACGGGCTCGCCGCCGGTGACTTGATCACGCCCATTCCCAGCGGGAACCGGAAGACGTGCTCGATGAACGCCTTCGGGTCCACGAGATACACCGGTACGTGCAGGACCACGGTCGTCACCACGAGTGCCGCGGCGTATCCGCCCAGTGCGCGAGGACCACGCCGGGTGAGCAGGAGGACACCCAGCACCACCGCCGCGGGAGCGACGATGAGTTTCGCGCTGATCACCAGCGCCAGCACCAGACCCGACAGGATCGCGCGGCCGGTCGTGGCCAACGCGACGGAAAGCACCAGCAGGCCGACGATGGCCAGATCCGGGCCGGCGACGGCCCAGGTCAGCGCGGTCAGCGGGCACGCGAGCGCGAGTTGTGCGGCGCTCACCGGGATTTTCGGCCACTTCAGCAGCCGCAGTGTCAGCAGGACGCACGCGACGGCGGCCAGCGCGAACATCCAGCGCGCGTCGGTGAGGGCGTTCGCGACCGGCCCACCGCCGAAGAGAGCGCGCGGCAGGCCGAAGACGGTCATCACCGGACCGTATGGCGTGTAATCGTTTACTTCCGCCGCGCGACCGAGCGCGGTGACGTCGACGTACGGGGTTCCGTTCTCCAGAAGGAGTTTCGCCGACCGCTCGATCACCCAGACCTCGGGCTGGGCGGCCCACGAGTTCGGCGTGATGAGCCAGTCCACTCCGGTCAGACGGCGAATGACGAGCATTCCCAACGGAAGGATCATCGCGAACAAGCCGATGGCGCCGATACCGATCCACCGCGAGCCGAGCGCGCCGGACAGGGGCTTGCCGCGCCGGCCGGCGATCATCAGCCAGCTGGTGTGGACCACGGCGAGGCCGTAACCTGCGACAGCGAAATTGGCCCACACGCGGTATCCGTAGAATTCCGCGACGGCCGTGTTGATTCCCGCGAAGATCAGGCAGCCGGCGTAGAAGACCAGGTCGATGGTCAGCTGTCGCGAGTCCTTGGTCACCGGCTCAGGCTACCGACGTGGCCGTGGCCGCTGAAAAGAGGACGCGGAAACCGGGAAGCATCCGGTGTCCTTCGGTGTTGGTGCTGGTTATATCCGGGAAAAATCTCGACCAATGTCGAGGTTTGGTGGGGGCGAGGAGAGAGATTCCATGGACAACACGTGGACGCTGATGAACTCGGCGATGAAGTCGGCCGACGTTCCGAAAGGACTGCACAAGGGGACATTGCGCCGCGTCGCGAGGTTCGCCAGGCCGCACTGGCGAAGGTTGCTGATATTCCTGGCGCTCACCGTCGTCTCGGCGGTGCTGGCGGTGAGTACGCCGGTGCTGGCCGGGAAGGTGGTCGACACGATCGTCGGCGGCCACGACGTCTCGCTGGTGGTGTGGCTGGCCGTGGTGATCGCCGCGCTGGCGCTGATCGACGCCGGACTCGGGCTGGCGGAACGGGCGCAGTCGTCGAGGATCGGTGAGGGGATCATCCTCGACCTGCGGGTCGCGGTGTACCAGCACGTGCAGCGGATGCCGGTCGCGTTCTTCACGCGCACTCGCACCGGCGCGCTGGTGAGCAGGCTCAACAACGACGTCATCGGCGCGCAGCGTACGTTCACCGCGACACTGTCCGGTTTGGTCACCAACGTGATCCAGCTGGTGCTGTCGCTGGTGGTCATGATGACGCTGTCCTGGCAGGTCACCCTGCTGGCGCTGGTGCTGCTGCCGGTGTTCATCCTGCCGACACGGCGGCTCGGCCGGAAAATGGCCGGGCTGCAACGGGAGGCGGGGCAGCTCAACGCGTCGATGACCACGCAGATGACCGAACGGTTCTCCGCGCCCGGCGCGACGCTGGTGAAGCTCTTCGGCGACCCGGAGCGGGAAGCGGGCGACTTCGGCGCGCGGGCCGGGCGAGTGCGTGACATCGGGGTGCGGACGGCGATGCTGACGCGCTGGTTCCTGACCAGCCTGACCACGGTCTCCGCGCTCGCGCAGGCCTTGGTCTACGGGCTGGGCGGCTACCTCGCGCTGACCGGGGCGCTCGCGCCGGGCACCGTCGTGGCGCTGGCGTTGCTGCTGACCAGGCTGTACTCGCCGCTGACCGCGCTGGCGAACGTCCGGGTGGACGTGATGACCGCGCTGGTGTCGTTCGAGCGGGTCTTCGAGGTGCTCGATCTCAAGCCGATGATCGAAGAGAAGCCGGCCCCGCGTGCACTGCCGGAAGGCCCGGTCGCGGTGGAGTTCTCCGACGTCCGGTTCGGTTACCCCGCGGCGGACCGGTACTCGCTGGCGTCACTGGAGGACGTGTCCACTTTGGACCATCGGGGCGGTGAAGAGGTGCTGCACGGCATCAGCTTCCGTGCCGAACCCGGGCAGATGGTGGCGCTGGTCGGTTCTTCCGGTGCGGGCAAGTCGACGATCGCCTCCCTGCTGCCGCGCCTCTACGACGTCGACGCCGGCTCCGTCCGTCTGTCCGATGTGGACGTTCGTGAGCTGAGTTTCGCCTCACTGCGGGAAACCGTCGGTGTGGTGACGCAGGACGGGCACCTCTTCCACGAGACGATCCGGGCGAACCTCGAATACGCGCGGCCCGGTGTCACCGATGCCGAGATCTACTCGGCGCTGGATCGCGCCCGGCTGGCCGACTTGATCCGGGAGCTGCCGGACGGACTGGAGACCGTGGTGGGGGAGCGGGGTTACCGGCTCTCCGGCGGCGAACGGCAGCGGCTGACCATCGCCCGGCTCCTGCTGGCGCAGCCGAGGGTCGTCGTCCTCGACGAGGCGACGGCACATCTGGACTCGCAGTCGGAAGCGGCCGTCGGCGAGGCGCTCACCGACGCGCTGGAGGGGCGGACCGCACTGGTCATCGCGCACCGGCTGTCGACGGTGCGGGCGGCGGACCAGATCCTGGTCGTCGAACACGGGGAGATCGTCGAGCGAGGGACGCACGAAGAGCTTCTCGCGCGCGACGGGCGCTACGCGGCTCTGTACCTGACGCAGTTCTCGGAGGAGCCTGCTGCCGCGTGACCCCGGTGAGATGAACGGGGCTTTCATTGCAAATTTTGAGATGAAAGCCCCGTTCATCTCACGCGGCGGGCGACGCGAAGGTCGCCCCCACCAGAGCCATCTTCCGCGGATCGTCCCGCAGCAGCGGGCCCATCCGGTTCATCGTGTAGCCGAAGGCGATCCCGCTCTCCGGATCCACGCCGCCGGACGAGCCGCCGAGCCCGTCGTGCCCGAACGCGCGCGGGTTCGGTCCGAAGCCGCGTTCTTCGCTGCCGAGGTAGAAACCCAGCGCCCATTCGTTGCCCAGCCCGCCGACCAGGTCGACCTCCCGGCCCTGTCCAGCTCGGGCTGTCGCGAGCGCGGTGTCCGAAAGCAGCTGTCCGGAGGCGAGCGCGCCGTAGATCGTCGCGATGGCCCTGGCGGTTCCGTGCCCGTTCAGGGCGGGCAGGATCGCGCGCCGCCAGTCGGCGACGTTCGCGTCGCGGCCTTGGACGCGCGGGTTCGCCAGCGCGGCGAGCGCGGCCGGTCCGGCGTTCGCGAACGCCGTCGCCAGCGCGCCCGCCATCTCGGCGGTGAGCACCGGTTCGACGAGGGTGGAGCAGCGGGCCAGGTCCGCGGGGGAGCCGAGCCCGATCTGGAAGTCCGCGCCCAGCGGGCCGGCGACATGTTCGGCGAAGTACGCGCGGACGTCCCGCCCGCTCACCCGGCGGATCACCTCGCCGACGAGGAAGCCGAACGACAGCGCGTGGTAGCCGCTGGCCGTTCCCGGTTCGAAGAGCGGCGCCTGCGCGGCGAGCAGGCCGGTGATGTGGTCCCAGTCGTAGAGTTCCTTGACCGCCACCTGCCGCTCGAGGCCGATCCCGGTCACCCCGGAGCGGTGCGAGAGCAGCCAGCGCACCGGGATGTCCTGTTTGCCCGCCGCCGCGAACTCCGGCCAGTACTCGGCGACCGGCGCGTCCAGGTCGAGCAGGCCGCGGTCGGCGAGGTGGTGCGCGCAGAGCGCGGTCATGCCCTTGGTGGTCGACCAGACGTTGGTGAGGGTGTCCGCCCGCCACGGCCTTGTCCGGCCTGGATCCGCCCAGCCCGCCCACAGGTCGACCACCGTCTCGCCGTGCCGGGTCACCGAGAAGGCGGCGCCGAGCTCGTCGCGCAGGGCGAAGTTCTCTTCGAAGGCGGCTCGCACGGGCTCGAACCCCGCCGCGCATTCACCGTGGATCTCGGGAAGTGCCATGAGCGCGACCTTCCTGGAAACCGACCAGTCGGTATGAAACCGTAGAAGGGCCGCGCGGACGAGTCAAGAGGTTCGTCCGCGCGGACCGCGACTACCGGAGGGCGGGAACCCGCGCGCCGTACTTGGCCAGCAGTGCGGCGTTGGCCTCGTCGCCACCGTCCACGTTGGAACTGCGCCAGAGCGGGATGTCGACACCCTGCGCCGCACCGAGGTCCACGACCTCGGCGAGTACGAGGTTCCACAGGAACGCGTTGATCACTGTGGACAGTGGCGCGGTCCGCGGCGCGTCCGGCGGGTAGCTCGAGTCGCCGGGGCGGACGTGGGAGTCCAGCACGATGCTGGCTTCTTCGATCAACGTCGTCGCCGAGCGTTTCGGCGCCGCCGCCACGGACGCCGCCGAGCTCACCGCGATGACCGAGGCCCCGCGCGCCCGCGCTCCGGCTGCCAGTTCGACCGGGTACGGGTTGACGCCCGAGGTCGAGAACACCACCAGCAGGTCGTCCGGTCCCGGCGCGCGCTCGGCCAGCACCTCTTCGGCCAGCCCGGAACGGCGCTCGGTCTTGGTGCTGTGCTGCGCGCCGTGCAGCGGCAGCAGGTCGGGGTGGTACACCGGGTACACGCAGGCGAGTCCGCCCGCGCGGTAGAAGGTCTCGGCGACCGCGGCCAGCGAGTGCCCGGCTCCGGCGGTGAACACCAGGGCGTCGGCCCGGATGACCCCCAGGATCAGCTCGGCCGATTTCCGGATCTGCTCCGCGTTGCCCCGTTCGGCCTCCGCGAGCCGTTCGGCGACGTCTGCATAACGTTCGGTGGTGCTCACCACATCCGCCCTTCCGTCTGGAGATCAGCGACGAATGTATCGCGTGGACCAATGGCAGAAGTGGAATACATCGAGTCATGATCGAGGTTGACCCGTTCGCTGCGGCCGGGTTTCGGGAGACTGGAGGGCCCAGGGTGAGCGAGGCTGATCCCGCGGTGCGGATTTGGCGAGCACGCGGCCGGGTGACCGCCGTGGTGCTGGTGCTGCACGGCGGCGCGGAGCACAGTCATGCCGCCGTGCCGTCGTGGAGGCTGGCGTATCAGCGGATGGTTCCGCTGGCGAAGGACGTCCACCGGGCGAGCCGGGAGCACGGGGTCGAGGTGCGGCTCCTGCGCAACCGGATCTACGGCTGGAACGACGACGGTACCGACGCTCTCGCCGACGCGCGCTGGGCTCTGGAACGCATCCATGAAGACCATCCGGGCGTACCGGTGATCCTCGTCGGCCATTCGATGGGGGGACGGGTCGCGCTGCGCGTCGCGGACGACCCCGCCGTCATCGGGGTATGCGGACTGGCGCCGTGGACACCACCGGGTGAACCCATCGGCGCCGTCGAAGGCCGTGCAGTGCTCATCGCGCACGGGACCAAGGACCGGATGACCGATCCGGTGGCCTCGCACGCCTTCGCGGAACGCGCCGAAAAGGTGACATCGCGGTCCGCGCGATTTGAAATCGGTGGTGAGGGGCACGCGATGCTACGGAGGTCGCGCGTCTGGAACCGTCTCGTGCGGGCTTTCACACTCGAGCTGATCGAAGCCGGGGGAAACGACGAAACGCTGAGCGCGGCCTGGGATCGGCCGAGCTCCGAACGGCTGCGGATCCCGGTCTAGACCGGGCGGGAGGGAGCACCTTTATGTCCACATCGAGCATCGACCGGACGGCAGGCCCGTCCGGCCTGCCCGCACCCGACGAATCGCGGTGGCCTGGCCTGGCCACCCCGCCGCATTCGCCGTTCCGCGCACGGATCGCCGAGCAGTTGTTCCGGCAGGCGGTGCGCCCGCTGAACGTCCGCGTGCGGATGCCCGACGGTTCCCGGCTCGGCTCCGGTGGCCCGGACGCGCCCGAGATGCGCGTCAACCGTCCCGCGGCCTTCTTCAATCGCCTCGGCGTGGACGCGAAGATCGGCTTCGGCGAGGCCTACATGGTCGGCGACTGGACCAGTGACGCGCTCGCCGAGGTGCTGACCCCGTTCGCGGAGCGGATGGCGACGCTCATTCCGCCGCTGCTGCAACGGTTCCGCCGGTTCGTCGACCGCGGCCACCCGGCGGAGGAGGAGAACACCATCGAGGGGTCGCGGGCGAACATCCACCGCCACTACGACCTGTCCAACGACCTGTTCGGCACGTTCCTCGACCCGTCGATGATGTATTCGTCGGCGTTGTTCGGCCCGGACGACGACCTCACCACCGCCCAGCACCGCAAGATCGACAGCGTCCTCGACTACGCCGGGGTCCGCGAGGGCAGCACGGTGCTCGAGATCGGCACGGGCTGGGGAGAACTCTCGATCCGCGCGGCCGCGCGCGGGGCGAGGGTGACGTCACTGACCATTTCCGAGGAGCAGGCGGCACTGGCGACCGAGCGCATCGCGGCGGCGGGCCACGCCGACCGCGTCGACGTGAAGCTGTGCGACTACCGCGATTCCACCGGCGAGTACGACGCCGTGGTGAGCGTCGAGATGATCGAGGCCGTCGGCGAGTCGTACTGGCCGACGTTCTTCGAGACCATCGGGAAGCGGCTGAAGCCGGGCGGCCGGTTCGGGCTCCAGGCCATCACCATGGACCACGAACGCATGCTCGCCGCGGCCCGGTCGTACACCTGGGTGCACAAGTACATCTTCCCCGGCGGCCTCATCCCGTCGACCACCTCGGTCGAGCAGGGCATGCTGGAGCACACCCGGCTGAAACTGCAAGGGGTGCGCGAGTTCGGCCAGGACTACGCCCGCACGTTGCGGTTGTGGCGGGAGAGGTTCACCCAGCGGTGGGACGAAATCACCGAACTGGGCTTCGACGACGTCTTCAAACGGATGTGGGAGTTCTACCTCGCCTACTCCGAGGCCGGGTTCCGGTCGGGATATCTCAAGGTCCACCAGTTCGGATTCGCCGATAACGGGCAGTGAACGCCACCCAACCGATGCGGGGTGCCGCACGTCCTTCACCTAGGGTCTGCGGTTGACTGGGCCCACACGCGATATCGGGACGGGTGATTCGGCATGACGTATGGAGGCGACGACCGAGGGCGACGGATGCCGCCACAACGGCCGCCGTCCGGCCGCCCCAGACAGCACCAGCCGGCGCAGATGATGCCGCTGCCTGGCCGGGGTACCAGCCCGTACGACGAGCGGACGCGGCCGATGGGCCCGCGGGGCGACGAACGCCCCGCGGGCCCGCCACCGCGCCGTCCAGGCCCTCCGCAGCCCCCTCATGGCCGCCCCGCCGACGGTGCACGCCCGCCGCGGCGACGTAAGCGCTGGGGCTTCGGCAAGGTGCTGCTCACCTTGCTGACCGTGTTCGTGGTGTTCCTCGCCGGCGTGTGGGTGTACCTGGAGTTCTCGATCAACCGCGTCGACGCGCTGGGCTATTCCGACCACCCCGCCGCGGCCGAGGGCACCAACTGGCTGATCGTGGGCTCCGACAGCCGGGACGGGCTGACCCCCGCGGAGCAGGAGAAACTGGTCACCGGCGACAGCAAGGCCGCCGGCGGTGGCAGGCGGACCGACACCATCATGATCGCGCACGTCCCGGACAACAGCACCAAGCCGACCCTGCTGAGCCTGCCGCGCGACTCCCAGGTGAAGATCCCCGGCCACGGTACGAACAAGATCAACGCCGCGTTCTCGATCGGCGGCCCGGCGCTGCTCGCGCAGACCGTCGAAGGCGCCACCGGCCTGCGGATCGACCACTACGCCGAGATCGGCTTCGGCGGGTTCGCCAAGATCGTCGACGCGATCGGCGGCGTCCACATGTGCGTCGAAAAGCCGATGGAGGACACCCTCACCGGGATCAAGATCGAGCCGGGCTGCCAGGACCTCCAGGGCCCGCAGGCGCTCGGGTTCGTCCGCATGCGGCACAGCGCGGCCACCCCGCGGTCGGACCTCGACCGCGTCGCCAACCAGCGGAAGTTCATCGGCGCGCTGGTCAGCGAGATCGGCAGCCCCGGCACGCTGCTGAACCCGTTCTCCCTGTTCCCGCTGCTGTCGACCGCGCCCGACGCGCTGACGATGGATTCGGGTGACCACGTGCACAACCTGGTGGGGCTGGCGCTGGCGATGCGCGGGATCTCGTCGGGCGGCGTCGTCACCACGACGGTCCCGGTGACGAACGGGTCCGCGGAGAACTGGGACAAGACGAAGTCGAAGCTGCTGTTCGACGCGCTGAAGAACGACACGGAGATCCCGGACAGCGCGATCCTGACCTGATCCAGGGGCGGCGAAAACCGGAGGCGCCAGGAGTGCCGGTGAGTCACCATGGACCGATGGAAGCGCCCGCCGAAACCCTCGCCGACGACGTCATCGTCCTGCGCCGCTGGAAGCCGGAACAGCTCGACACGCTGGCGGCTGTCGCGGGAGACTCCGCCGCGCACCTCGGTGTCTGGCTGAGCTGGGCCACCGGCGGCTATGGCGAGCCCGAGGCCAAGGAGTTCCTCGAGAACGCTGCCCGCAACTGGGCCGAAGGCAAGGACTACGACTTCGCGATCTTCGCCGACGGTGAGGTCGTCGGCGGCGCGGGCATGATGACGCGTCCGGGCTGGATCGAGATCGGTTACTGGCTCAGCCGCCACCACACCGGGCGCGGTTTCGTGACCAGGGCGGCGCGGCTGCTGACCGCCGAGGCCTTCCGACTCGGCGCGCCGGAGGTCGAGATCCGGCACGACGAGAAGAACGTCGCGAGCGGCGCCGTGCCCGCGCGGCTGGGGTTCACGATGATCGGCGAAGAGGCCGCCGAACCGCCGCTCGCCCCCGCCTGCGCGGGTGTCAGTCGGATCTGGCGGCTCAAGCGTCCTTAGTCTCGCGCTCGCGCAAGGCCGCGAGTGCCTTGTCGGCGTGCACGGTGAACTTCAGTTCGCTCTTGATCACTTCGAGCACCTTGCGGTCGGTGTCGATGACGAACGTATGCCGTTTGGCGTGCAGCGGGCTGAATTTGCGCCATACGCCGAACTGCCGGGCCACCACACCGTCCACATCGGACAGGAGCGGGTAGTCGAAGCCGTGTTTGGCCGAGAACTCCTGCTGTTTGGCGACGGCGTCCGGGCTGATCCCGACGCGGTGCGCGCCGACTTCGGCGAATTCCGCGGCGAGATCGCGGAAGTGGCAGCTTTCCGCCGTGCAGCCAGTGGTCATCGCGGCGGGGTAGAAGAACAGCACGACCGGGCCGGACGAGAGGAAGTCCGACAGCGTGCGCTCGTCGCCCTTGTCGTCGGGCAGGGTGAAGTCCGGGGCGATGTCACCTTGGTCCATGGACGGATCCTGTCACGTCAGTGGGCGTGCCGTTCGATGAGCTCGTCGACCTCGTCCCCGGTCGCGGAATCGGCGACGAACGAGCCGCGCGCCGCGAGCACGCCGTGCCGTCGCAGCCGCTCGGCCTGTTCGTGACTGCGGACGCCTTCCGCGCCGATGCGCAGCTTCAGTTCCTTGGCCCTGGCGACCAGCTGGCACAGGTGGCGGACGTCGGCCTCGTTCTCACCGTCGGCCAGCGCGTCGACCACCGCGCCGGACAGGATGACGTGACGGACCGGCAGCCGATGCTGGGGGATCAGCTCCAGATCGGCCGAACCGGAGATGGTCAGCACCATCTGGGCGCCCAGATCGGCGAGCACGGCGAAGGAGTCCAGTACCTCACAGCCACGCGGGCCGAGCACGGACTCGCGGTCGGTGCACAGCCGCAGTGCCTGTGCGGGAAGATTGTGCCGGTCGAGCTGTTCTTTGATCAGCAGCACCAGATCGGGGTCGATGGCCAGCCGGTTCGGCAGCCGTACACAGACGTCCGGGGCGGCCTCGCCGAACCGGTTCCGCCAGCGCGCGGTGGCGGCGAGTGATTCCGCCAGCAGCCACCGGCCGAGCGGGATGGTCATCCCGGTGGTCTGCGCCAGCGGATAGAACTCGTCGGAATCGAGTTCGCCCCGCTCCGGGTGGTTCCAGCGCAGCCCCGCGTTGACCGCGGCCAGCTGGTCCGGGTTCGCGAGCTTCACCGTCGGCTGGTAGATCAGCGAGAACTCGCCGTTCTCCAGCGCGCCCGCGATGACCGCGCCGAGCTGGTAACGGCCGCGGTCGCGCGCGTCGAGTTCCGGGTCGAACAGCATCCACTGCGCCTTGCCTGCCTCCTTGGCGCGGTGCAGGGCGATCTCCGCGGCCCGGAGCAGGTCTTCCGGCCCGCCGTCGGTGACCGGGCGGACGACGATGCCCGCGCTCGCGCTGACCCCGATGCCGTGCCCGCCGAGATAGATCGGCTCGACCAGCTCCTCCAGCGCCTGCTCGACCAGCGCGATCACCTGCGGCGACGTGAACTCACCGCGCAGCAGAACGGCGAACCCGTCGCCGGACAGCCTGGCGACGGACCCGTTGTAGCTGCCGGCGAACACGGATTTGAGCTTGGTGGCGACCCCGCGCAGCACCTGGTCACCGACGCCGGCGCCGAGACCGTCGTTGATCACCTTGAAGCCGTCGACGTCGAGGTAGACGAGAGCGACCTGCTCGCTGTCGGAGCCGGCCAGCGCCGCTTCGAGGGCGTTGCCGAACGCGGTGGCGTTCGGCAGGCCGGTCAGCGGGTCGTGCACGTTCTGGTGCAGCAGTTGTTCCTGCAGCAGGTGGATCTCGTTGGCGTCGGCGACCATCAGTACCGGGTAGGCCGAGCCGGGCCGGTCACCGGGAAGGTCGGTCAGGGTCACGTCGACCCAGAGCGCGCCTTCCTCGCTGTGGTTCAGCAGCAGGCGTTCCTGCTGCGTCGGCTGACCCAGCGTCATGAGCTGGGAGAGCCCGTTCCGCAGCCGGGCGACGTCGTGGTCGGCGGAGCCGAGTTCGGGAATGGTCCGCCCGCGCAGCGTCGAGGGGCGGCAGCCGAGGAGTTTGCCGAGCGCGGTGTTCGCCTCGACGATCCTGCCGCCGGAGTCCGCGAGCGCGATACCGACGGGAGAGGCGGAATAGAGCTTGGAGAAGCGCAGCAGCGCCGGTTTGTGGTCGGGCTCGGTCCGCACGGCGTCCTTGGCGACGCCGAGCAAGAGCTGTTCGAGTTGCTCTTGGGGAAGCGATACTCCTTTAGTGTCAGCGAGCGTCGCGGCCCATCTCCGAGCGACGTCCACCAACCCTGGCGCGGAACCAGGCTCAGGCACACTTCACCTCTTCATGCGCGGTTGATGGCCAGCTCAGACAGGGTGTCCGAGCCCAAGAGCCCACACTAGGTATGAGCCGACCGGGAGTAGTGCCACGGCATCACGCGCGATACGGGGTGTCTACCGGCTGAAAGGGTGATCGGCGCTACACGAGTGGTGACCGGAAGTTACCAAGAGTACTCGATCGTGGTTGCTCTCCGGTCAGGATTCAGCGTGCCGTCAGCCGGATCGGCAGGCCGTCCGCCGGGACGGGCAGCGAGACGTAGTCCCAGCGCGCGGTGTAGTCCGCCGGGACCGACCACCGATACGCCCGCAGCATCTCGTGCAGCAGTGCCTTCACTTCGAACATCCCGAAATGCAGGCCGATGCACTTGTGCGCGCCACCGCCGAAGGGCATCCACGCGTAGCGGTGTGACTTGTCCTCGCGGCGCTCCTCGCCGAAACGGTCCGGGTCGAAACGCATCGGGTCGGTCCAGTGCTCCGGCGCGAAATGGTTGACGGTTGGCGAGACCCCGACCAGTGTCCCTTCAGGAATGAAATGCCCGAGAACCTCGGTGTCCTTCACGGTTTTCCTCGCCAGCGACGGCACCGGGGCCACCAGCCGCAGGGATTCCTTGATCACCAGGTCCAGCGTCGTCAGGGTCTCCAGCGCTTCGATGTCCGGCACGTCGTCGCCGAGCGCGAGGGACTCCTGACGCGCGCGTTCCTGCCACTCAGGGTTCTTGGCGAGGTGGTAGACGGCGGCGGCGCTGGTGATGGTCGACGTGTCGTGCGCGGCCATCATCAGGAAGATCATGTGGTTGACGACGTCGGAGTCGGTGAAGCGGTCACCGTCTTCGGTGGTGGCGTGGCACAAGGCGGTGAAGAGGTCGTCGCCGTCGCTTCGCCGCTTCGCGGGCAGATTCGCCGAGAAGTAGCGTTCGAGGACCTTGCGGCCGTGCAAACCCGCCGCCCAGCGGCCGCCGGGGACGGGGAACCGCACGATGGCCGTGCCCGCGCGCACGGAATTCACGAACGCGCGGTTGATCGCGGCCGAGTCGTCGCCGGACCGCATGCCCATGAACACGCGCGTCGCGACGTCGAGCGTGAGTTGCTTGAGGGACCAGTAGATCCGCGGGTTCGGCTTGTCCGCCCATGCCGCGACGCCTTCGCGCAGCGCCGGTCCCATCTGGTCGACGTAGCCGGTGAGCCGCTGCCGGGTGAACGCCGCCTGCATGATCCGGCGGTGCAGGTGGTGCTCGCCGAAATCGAGCAGCATCAGGCCGCGGTCGAAGAACTGCTCGATGAAGAACTTCCAGCCCTCCTGGGAGAAGGCCTTGTCCTTGTTCACCAACGCGATCTGGGTGGCCTCGGGGCCGGAGAGGGCGACGATGCGGCGGCCGAACGCGCCCATCCACGAGACCGGGCCGTAGGTCTCGTAGCGTTTGAGGCCGAACTCGATGCCGAAGCGCATGAAGTCCAGCGCGTGCCCGATGACCGGCGGGCCTTCGTCGCCGAGGACGGGTTTGAGGCCCGGTGGGGCGGGCGCGAGTTCGCGGACCGGCCAGGTCGCGCCGAGCCAGCGCTGGTCGACCGAACGCGGCAGCGGGATCGAGGTGAGCGGCGGAACCCGCTCGCGCAGTGCCCCGGTGACCTTTTCGACGGTGTTCGCCATGGCGACCATCTCCCCGCTGAGATCGGCTACCGGTCCACCATCGCACCCTTATTGACGTTCTGACAATACCCCGGCGGTGGTCCGTGAAGGCCAGTTCGGAGCGGACCGTGTTCGCGGCGGCGACCAGGTTCCGCAGGGCCGGTTCGACCTCGGCGTAACCGCGGGTCTTCAGACCGCAGTCCGGGTTGACCCAGATCCGCTCGGCGGGCACGGCGCCGACGGCGGTCCGCAGCAGCCCGCTGACCTCGTCGACGCCGGGAACGCGCGGCGAGTGGATGTCGTACACACCCGGCCCGACGCCGCGGCCGAAGCCCGCCGCGCCGAGGTCGGTGACGACCTCCATCTTCGACCGCGCGGCCTCGATGCTGGTGACGTCGGCGTCGAGCGCGTCGATCGCCTTGACCACCTCACCGAACTCCGAGTAGCACATGTGCGTGTGGATCTGTGTCGCGTCGTCGATGCCGGACGTCGCCAGCCGGAACGACGAGACCGCCCACGCGAAGTACGCCTCGTGGGCCGAGGCGCGCAGAGGGAGAAGCTCCCGCAGTGCCGGCTCGTCGACCTGGATGACGCGGATGCCCGCCGCTTGCAGGTCGTGCACCTCGTCGCGGATGGCCAGTGCCACCTGACGGGCGGTCTCGCCCAGCGGCTGGTCGTCGCGGACGAACGACCACGCCAGGATCGTCACCGGCCCGGTCAGCATCCCCTTGACGGGTTTGCCGGTCAGGCCCTGCGCGTAGCGCGCCCACTCGACGGTCATCGGCTCCGGACGCGAGACGTCGCCGTACAGGATCGGCGGCCGGACACAGCGCGAGCCGTAGGACTGCACCCAGCCGAAGTCGGTGGCGGCGAACCCGGCCAGCCGCTCGGCGAAGTACTGCACCATGTCGTTGCGCTCGGGCTCGCCGTGCACCAGCACGTCCAGGCCGAGGTCCTCCTGCAACCGGATGACGCGCTCGATCTCCGTCTTCATCGCGGCTTCGTACCCGGCGTCGTCCAGCGAACCCGCCTTGTGCGCGGCGCGGGCCTTGCGGACGTCGGTGGTCTGCGGGAACGAGCCGATCGTGGTGCTCGGCAAGGGCGGCAGGGCCAGCGCGGCCTGCTGGGCGGCCGCACGCTGCGCGTAGGGCGAGCGGACGGTGTCCTCCGGGCGCAGTGCCTCCAGCCGGGCACGCACGCGGGCGTCGGCCAGGTCGGCCGCCGTCGCGCGGTCCGCGGCCGCGGCACGGGCGGCGGAAAGGTCGACGCCATCCTCCTTCAGCGCCCGGCCGAGCAGGACGACCTCATCGACCTTCTGCTTGGCGAACGCGAGCCAGCCCTTGAGACGAGGGTGGAGTTCGGCCTCCCGCTCGACGTCGTAGGGCACGTGCAGCAGCGAGCACGACGTCGAGACGCTGACCGACTTCGCGGTGCCGAGCAGCGTCGCCGCCCGGCTGAGCGCGCGGGTCGGGTCGGTGCGCCAGACGTTGCGCCCGTCGACCACTCCGGCCAGGACCTCCTTGTCGCGCAAGGCGGGCTCGGCCGCGACAGCGTCCACAAAGGACTCATCGGTGACGAGGTCGACGGCGAGGGCGTCGATCGGGGAGCGGGCGAGCACACCCAGCCCGCGGCCGAGGCCGCCGAAGTACCCGGCGACCAGGATCTTCGGCCGCGCGGTCTCCTTCGCGAGCCGGTGGTACGCGCGGATGAGCGCGTTGAGTTCCTGCTCGGTGCGGTCGGCGGCGAAGGCGGGCTCGTCGAACTGGACCCACTCGATGCCTTCGTCGTGCAGGCGCCGCAGCAGTTCGACGTAGCTGTCGAGGAGGTTGTCGAGCAGGTCCAGCGGGCGGAAGCCCTCCGGTGCGCTTTCTGAGGCCTTGGCGAGCAGCAGGAACGTCACCGGACCCACCAGCACCGGCCGGGTCTCGACGTCGATCGCGCGGGCCTCGCGGTACTCGTCGAGCGGCTTGGTGCCGGTGAGCGAGAACGTCGTGTCAGGGCCGAGTTCGGGGACGATGTAGTGGTAGTTGGTGTCGAACCACTTGGTCATCTCCATCGCCGGGGCGTCCTGCACCCCGCGGGCGGCGGCGAAGTAGGTGTCGAGCGGCGAAAGGCCGAGCCTCGTGAAGCGTTCCGGCAGCGCTCCGAACAGCTCCGTGGTGTCGAGCACCTGGTCGTAGTGGGAGAACGTGTTGGAGGGGACGGAGTCCAGTCCGGCGTCCTTGAGTTCCCGCCAGGTCTGGGTGCGCAGCGCGCGGCCGGTCTCCAGCAGCGCGGCTTCGTCGATCTTGCCAGCCCAGTAGCGTTCGAGTGAACGCTTGAGTTCCCGGTCCGGTCCGATCCGGGGGTAGCCCAGCACAGTGGTGCCGATTTCGGTCACTAGCTCTCTCCTCGCGAGCTTGTTGGCAGAGCCCGGAGCGCGCAGGAGTGACCGACCTTCGGTCGCGCCCATCCCACGAGGCCCGGACTCACGCACGCCGTCGGCGCGCGTACCACGGGCAGGTCTTCGGACTCGTGGGCGACTCGCTCGCTCCTACCGGCCGTCGCTTCCCGGGTGCCATACCCAGTGCTTTACCGTGTCTCGCACGGTGACGGCTTTCGTTCCCACATACCGCTGCGGGGCAGTCCCGGATTCACACCGGGTTCCCTGTTACCTCGACCGGCCTGGGAGGCCGGGCGAACCAGTAGCACCTCGAAGCGTACTCAGGCCCACAAGTACATGAAGGCCCCCTTCCTGTACCTGGATCCAGGCTGCGCGCGCCAGCGCGTCCGTTGAGGGCGGTGGCGGGGGCATGGATGGAGCAAGGAAGGGAGCCTTCATGTACTACGGACGGGGGATCAGTCCCAGTCGAGGGCACCGCCGGACTGGTACTCGATGACGCGGGTCTCGAAGAAGTTCTTCTCCTTCTTGAGGTCCATCGCCTCCGACATCCACGGGAACGGGTTCTCCGTCTCGCCGAAGATCGGCGCGAGGCCGATCTGCTGCGCCCGCCGGTCGGTGATGAAGTGCATGTACTGCTCGATCAGTTCGGCCGAGAGCCCGAGCATGCCGCGCGGCATGGTGTCGCGGGCGTAGGCGACCTCGAGTTCGCAGGCCTCGGTCAGCATGCCGCGGATCTCGGCCTGGAACTCCTCGGTCCACAGGTGCGGGTTCTCGATCTTGATCTGGTTGATGCAGTCGATGCCGAAGTTCAGGTGGATCGACTCGTCGCGCAGGATGTACTGGTACTGCTCGGCGATGCCGATCATCTTGTTCCGGCGGCCGAGCGAGAGGATCTGCGCGAAGCCGGTGTAGAACCACATGCCCTCGAAGATCACGTAGAACGCGACCAGGTCACGCAGGAAGTTCTGGTCGGCCTCGGGGGTGCCGGTCTCGAAGTCCGGGTTCTCCAGGTTCTGCGTGTACTTCAGCGCCCACGCGTCCTTCTCCGAGATGGAGGGGACCTCGCGGTACATGTTGAACAGCTCGCCCTCGACCAGGCCGAGACTCTCGCAGATGTACTGGAAGGTGTGCGTGTGCACGGCCTCCTCGAACGCCTGGCGCAGCAGGTACTGGCGGCATTCGGGGTTGGTGATCTGCCGGTACACCGCGAGCACGATGTTGTTGGCCACCAGCGATTCCGCGGTGGCGAAGAAGCCGAGGTTGCGCTTGAGCATGGTGCGCTCGTCCTCGGTGAGGCCGTCGGCCGACTTCCACAGCGCGATGTCGGCCTGCATGGCGACCTCGGTCGGCATCCAGTGGTTGTTGCAGCCGGCGAGGTACTTCTCCCACGCCCAGGTGTACTTCATCGGCAGCAGCTGGTTGACGTCGGCGCGGGCGTTGATCATCCGCTTGTCGTCGACGTTGATCCGGGCGGCGCCGACTTCGATCTCGCCGAGGCCGGTGGCGTCGGCGGAGGCGTCAAAGGTGGTCATAAAGAGAGGCTCACTTTGCGAGTTGGGGTCGTGAGTGGGTCACTGGCAGGCTTCGCAGTCGGGGTCGTCGATGCGGCAGGCGGCGCCGTCGGTGGCGACGAAGTCGACGTCCGAAACCTGCGGGATCTCCTTCGGCTCCGGCTTGGCGGCCGGGGCGGTCACCGGAACGGCCGGGACCGCGGCGGAAGCCGACGGGGCGGGAGCGGGAGCCGGGGCGGCGGGCTTGGGCGCCGAAGGTGTGGCCGGGGCCGGGGTGGCCGAGACCGCGTTCAGCTTGCCGTCGGTGCCGCGCAGGGTGCTCTTCTCCACGTGCGTCGCGGACCGCGCCCGCAGGTAGTACGTGGTCTTGAGGCCCTTGTGCCAGGCGTAGCGGTACAGCTCGTCGAGCTTGCGGCCGCTGGGCGCCGCGATGTACAGGTTCAGCGACTGCGCCTGGTCGATCCACTTCTGCCGACGCGAACCCGCGTCCACCAGCCACCGCGACTCGATCTCGAAAGCGGTGGCGTACAGCGCCTTCAGGTCGTCCGGCACGCGGTCGATCTGGCCGAGGCTGCCGTCGAAGTACTTCAGGTCCGACACCATGACCTCGTCCCACAGCCCGCGCTCCTTGAGCGAGCGGACCAGGTGCGGGTTCACCACGGTGAAGTCACCGGACATGTTCGACTTGACGAACAGGTTCTGGAACAGCGGCTCGATCGACTGCCCGACCCCGCAGATGTTGGAGATCGTCGCGGTCGGCGCGATCGCCATCACGTTGGAGTTGCGCATGCCGACGGTCTTGACCCGCTCGCGCAGCGGCGCCCAGTCCAAAGTGGACGAGGTGTCGACGTCGAGCGCGTCGCCCTGTCGCGCGTCGATCAGCAGTTGCAGCGAGTCGATCGGCAGGATTCCCTTGCTCCACAAGGAACCCTCGAACGTCTGGTACTGGCCGCGCTCCTCGGCGAGGTCGGTCGACGCCGAGATCGCGTAGTAGCTGATGTGCTCCATGCTGGTGTCCGCGAACTGCACGGCCTCGTCCGAGGACAGCGGCACGCCGATCTCGAACAGCGCGTCCTGGAAGCCCATCAGGCCCAGCCCGATCGGGCGGTGGCGCAGGTTGGAACGACGCGCCTCCGGGATCGTGTAGAAGTTGATGTCGATCACGTTGTCGAGCATGCGGACCGCGGTGCGCACGGTCTTCTCGAGGCGCTGGGTGTCCAGGCCGTCGGGGGTGACGTGCTTGAGCAGGTTCACCGAGCCGAGGTTGCAGACCGCGACCTCGTCGGTGGTGGTGTTCAGCGTGATCTCGGTGCACAGGTTCGACGAGTGCACGACACCCACGTGCTGCTGCGGCGAGCGCAGGTTGCACGGGTCCTTGAAGGTGATCCACGGGTGACCGGTTTCGAACAGCATGGTCAGCATGCGGCGCCACAGGTCGACCGCGCGGATCTTGCGGAACACCTTCAGCTCACCGCGTTCGGCGGCGGCCTCGTACTCGCGGTAGCGCTCGGCGAACGCGGTGCCGTAGAGGTCGTGCAGGTCCGGGGTCTCGTTCGGCGAGAACAGCGTCCACTGCGCGTCGGCCTCGACGCGGCGGAGGAACTCGTCCGGCACCCAGTTCGCGGTGTTCATGTCGTGCGTACGACGACGGTCGTCACCGGTGTTCTTGCGCAGGTCGAGGAATTCCTCGATGTCGACGTGCCAGGTCTCGAGGTACGCGCAGGCCGCGCCCTTGCGCTTACCGCCCTGGTTCACCGCGACCGCGGTGTCGTTGGCGATCTTGAGGAACGGCACGACACCCTGCGACTGGCCGTTGGTGCCCTTGATGTGCGCGCCGAGGCCGCGGACCGGGGTCCAGTCGTTGCCGAGACCGCCCGAGTACTTCGCCAGCAGCGCGTTGTTCTTGTACGCCTGGAAGATCGAGTCCAGGTCGTCGTCGACCGTGGTCAGGAAGCAGGACGACAGCTGCGGGCGGGTGGTGCCCGAGTTGAACAGCGTCGGGGTGGACGCCATGAAGTGGAACGACGACAGCAGCTCGTAGAACTCGATCGCGCGGGCTTCACGGTCGTCCTCGCGGATCGCGAGACCCATGGCGACGCGCATGAAGAACGCCTGGGGCAGCTCGAACCGGACGCCGTCGTGGTGCTGGAAGTACCGGTCGTACAGCGTCTGCAGGCCGAGGAAGCCGAAGTCGAGGTCACGCTCGGCGTGGATGGCCGCGGTGATCTTGTCCAGGTCGAACGTCTGGAGCTCGGGGTTGACCAGCTCCAGCTCGATGGCGCGCTTGAGGTAGTCCCGGAAGTACTGCGGGTACCGGGCGGTCATCTCGTCCTGGCTGGCCAGCTGCGGCGTGCCCGCGAGGTAGGTGAGCGCTTCGCCGCGGAGCTTGTCCGCGAGCAGCCGGGCGCTGACGTAGGAGTAGTTCGGCTCCTGCTCGACGAGCACGCGCGCGGCCATGATCTGGGCGAGGGCGAGTTCGTCGGCGCTGATGCCGTCGTAGAGGTTGCGCTTGGCCTCGGCCAGCACCGGCTCCGCGGAGACGTCGTCGAGTCCGGCGACGGCCTCTCCGACCACGTGCGAGACGCGGGCCCAGTCGAGCGGGCGGATCGAGCCGTCGGCGGCCTTGACGCTGATCGCGACGTCGGACGACGCGGGCTTCTCGGACTCGCGGGCCTTCGCGCGCTCATCGCGGTAAAGGACGTACGCGCGGGCGACCTTGTGGTGCTCGCCGCGCATCAGCGCGAGTTCGACGATGTCCTGGATCTGCTCGATGTGCAGCGCGGTCTCGGGGCCGGCGTGGCGGAGCAGGGTGGCTTCGATCTGCCCGGTCAGTTCGTTGACCAGGTGGTGGATCCGCGACGAGGCGGCCGCGTCACCTCCTTCGACGGCGAGGAAGGCCTTGGTCACGGCGACCGAGATCTTGTTCGCGTCGAAGGGGGACACGCTGCCGTCCCGCCGGATGACTCGCACGGTCGCGGGCGTGGTGTCCGAAGACGAAGGTGGCCGCTGACCGGTTTCCACTGACATGCGTGTCTCCAATGGGCGCGTTGAAGCACCGCAAGGCCTCACAAGGCCGTGCGCTGCACGTTCACAAAGCTGTCCGACAACCGCTCCCGAGCGGTCTCCCCGTCGCTGGGCGGTGCCGGTTCCCAGAGACTACATGTAGGGGTCGGAGGCTGCACGTGCCCCAATGGGTGGCGTGTCGCTGTCTCACCCTGGCGGGTTAGGCGATCACGCTCAGCGGCTGCTCAGCCGCCGAAAACAATCTTGAAATCACGCAGGTGAGCGCTCAGAACGGGCCGCTGACCGGCCAGGAAGCCGAGCGGCCCCGCCTCGTTGATCCGCCAATCCGCGGCCGCCGGATGGGGGTGCGCCTTCGCCCGGACGGGGCTTCTTTTGAGACGTCCGTCCAGGATCTGGACGACGTCGAAGGCGGCGGGCATCGTCACCGGGAGGCTCGGGCGAGCGGTGAAGGCGGCCGTCGCGATCCAGTCCTCGTGGGTGGCCGCGGAGGCGGTGAAGGTCCGTCCGTGGGTGAAGTCGAGCGCGGCGAGGTCCTTGGGGATGCCCCACAGCGCGCGCCCGCCGGCGAGCGAGACCTCGCTGTCGACCCAGATGTCGGTGATCGAGCTGGAGAGGCGCTTGCCGCGGACGGCGACCGTCGCCAGCAGCTCGTGATACTGGAGCTGCCCCGGCTCCTGGTAGTCGATCCACGCGGCGAACACCTGCGCGCGTCCGCCCGCGACGGCCGGTTCGACGCCGTCGGGCAATTCGGGCAGCTCGCTCACCGGGACACGCCAGACGGACAGGTATGCCTGGCCCGCCAGGTTCCACGGCTCCGGGGGATAGGCGGTCACGCGTTCCGCCACGGCAGGTAGGCGGGCTGGTCGGTGTCGACGCGCATGGAGAACTCCGGTGGTCGTTTCTGCAAGAAGGACAGGACCCCTTCGACGGCGTCCGGGCTGCTGCCCAGACCGCCGATCAGCCGGGAGTCCAGTTCGTGCACCGGGAACGGCGATGCGGCGCTCGCCATCCGGTACAGCAGCTGGCGGGTCACCGCGACCGAAACCGGCGCTGTGGTCGTGGCTATTTCGAGAGCCAGTTCGCGTGCCTTGGTGAGGACTTCTTCGGGCTCGTGAACACTGTGGACCAGTCCGGCGGCTTTCGCTTCCTCGGCGCCGAAGACGCGGCCGCTGATCATCCAGTCGAGTGCCGTGCCCATCCCGACCAACCGGGGGAGGAACCAGGCGGACGCGCCTTCCGGGTAGATCCCCCGGCGGACGAACACGAAGCCGAAGCGCGAATCCGTGGACGCCAGCCGGTAATCGCACGACAGTGTGATCGTGACGCCGCCGCCGACGGCCGCGCCCCGCAGGGCGGCGATCACCGGCTTGTTCATCGTGAAGATCCGCTTCGAGCAGCGTCCCGCCGGCTCCTGCCACGCCGCGTCCGGGCCGGACTCCGGATCGAAGTCGAAACCACCCTGCGAGAGGTCGGCGCCCACCGAGAAATCCTTGCCGTTGCCGGTCAGGATCACCACCCGGACGTCCTCGTCGCGGTCGGCCCGGTCCATCGCGTCCCCGAGTTCGTCGGCCATACGGATGGTGTAGCCGTTGCGGGCCTCCGGCCGGTTGAGCGTGACCGTCGCGATGCGGTCGGAAACCTCGTAGGTGATTTCGGCGTACGCGCTCATGACGTGAAAGTAAGGCTATGTTGACAAGGTGTCAATAAGGATCACTCGACGTCGTCCAGATGATCCGCGTAGTACTCGACCGCTCGCCGGTACCGCTGGACCCCGGCGTCGGAACTGGTCGCCGCGAGCACCTTCAACAGCGTTCCCGCCGCTTCACGCGCCTCGCCGACGTTGTAGAGCGCCATGGCGAGGAACGTCCTCAGCGCCCCGTCGTCCGGGAACTCGTCCAGGCCGCGGCGCAAGGTCTTGAGTGATTCGCCGTACTTGCCGAGGACGCGATACGTGCTGCCGAGCCCGACGAACACGCCATGCCTGTCCTCTGTGGACAGACCGTCGCCGCTGAGTGCCCGCTCGTAGAAGGGGGCTGCTTCGGCCTCCAGCCCGGCGGAGTCGTGCGCCCACGCTGTCTGATAGGCGATCACGGCGTCGCGCGGGTTCTGTTCGGACAACGCGACCAGTTGCCGTCGCGCGTCGTCGGTGCCCAGCTCGCGCAACTGGATGGCCTCCTGCGTCTCGCTCACGCGGCACCTTCGAACGGGGGATAGGTCTTCGCGCCTGTCCGCTCTGCCGCGTCGATGTAACCGGCCAGCGCGTCGCGGGACCGCGCGATCTTGGCCAGCTGCTCGTCGAGCCGCCCGAGCCGTTCGCGCATCGCGGCCAGCAGTTCGGGACAGCCGATCAGCTCCGGCTCCTCACCGATCGCGCAGGGCAGCAGATACGCGATGTCCTCGGACGACAGGCCGGCGGCGAGCAGATGCCGGATCTGCTTCACCCGCAGCAAGGCCGTCTCGTCGTACTCGCGGTAGCCGTTCGTGGCGCGGTCCGCCTCCAGCAGGCCTTGGGCCTCGTAGTAGCGCAGCTGATGGGCGTGGACGCCCGTCCGATGGCTCAGTTCCCCGATCTTCATCGCTTTCCCCACTTGACCTTCATACCGGTATCAACGTTGACGATGTTGCCATGACCGACAACACGAATACCCCGATCACCGTTCTCGGCCTCGGCCTGATGGGCCAGGCGCTCGCCCGCGCGTTCCTGAAAGCCGGGCATCCCACGACCGTATGGAACCGGACGGCCGCCAAGGCCGACTCGCTGGTCGCCTTGGGCGCTCGCTTGGCGCCGACGGTCGGCGATGCTCTTGTCTCCGGCGGCTTGACCGTCGTGTGTCTCACTGACTACTCGGCCGTGCGTGAACTGCTCGGCGATGTCGGGCTGGAGGGCACGACACTGGTCAACCTGACCTCGGGTGATTCCGCTCAAGCGCGGGAAACCGCCGCCTGGGCCGGAAAAAAGGGTGCCCGCTACCTGGACGGCGCGATCATGGCCATCCCGTCGGCGATCGGGACCGCCGACGCGGCGATCCTGCTCAGCGGGCCGCGGCTCGACCTGGCGCTGGACGCGCTCGGAACGGTTACGTATCTCGGCGAGGACCACGGCCTGGCTTCGCTATACGACGTCGCGGGCCTGGCGATGATGTGGAGCGTCCTGAACGCGTGGCTGCAAGGCACCGCGATGCTGCGGACCGCCGGCGTCGACGCCGCGACGTACGCGACCTTCGCGCAGCAGATCGCCGTCGGCGTCGCGGGCTGGCTGCCCGGCTACGCCGAGCAGGTCGACAAGGGCTCGTTCCCGGCGGAGGTGTCGGCCTTGGAGACCGACGCGCGGGCGATGGCGCATATGGTCGAGGAGAGCGAGGCGCTGGGCGTGAACGCCGAACTGCCGAAGCTGATCAAGGCGATGGCCGACCGCGCCATCGCGGCGGGGCACGGCAGGGAGCAGTACCCGGTGCTGATCCGGGAGTTCGAGCGGCCGGGGGAATAACGGCTGGGGGCCGAACACGGGACGGTGTGCTTCACCGGGATGCCCGGCGACGTCTGGTCGATCCCGGACTTCTACCCGATGGCGGTGATCCCGAACGGCGTCCGGCTCACCGCGTCCGGCGGCGACCTGCCCGCTGAGGCGCTTCAGCGCTATGTCGACTTGGTCGAGGCCGGGCGGCTGCCGCTGAAGATCCATCAGGTGGGGAAGCTGGTTGTCCGGGCTTCCTGAGTACGGAGTCAGTGACGAGGTATGTAATCCGTCGCGACCACGACACCGAAGACCAGGAGGGCCATCACCAGCGTGATCATCGCGATCAGGACGAGCAGTGCGACGAGGCCGCCGATCCCGTCCCGTTTGCGCATCTCGCCTACGGTACCTGGGCTCGGGCGTGTTGGGGTGACGTCGCGCGGCCCGTGTTGATGAAGGAATCGGGACGTTGAGCCTGGGAGGTGAATCCAGGCTGGGGGTCCGGTTCCATCCCCCTCGTGCCCATGAGACTGACACGGCAGCCCCCAGACGCATCTCTAATGCAACAACGCAAACTAGGACAACACCTCGAAGTCTCGGCTCTCGGGCTCGGCTGCATGAGAATGAGTTTCTTTTACGGTCAGCCAGAAGACACAGCCGAGATGACGAAGCTGCTGCGGGGTTAGCCACGGCGTGACTTTCTTCGAGACTGCCGAAGTCTACGGCCCGTTTACAAATGAGGACCTGATCGGTCAGGCGCTGGCACCGGTCCGCGACCAGGTGGTGATCGCCACCAAGTTTGGAATCAAGCACGGCGAGCACGGGCCGACCCCGATGTCCGGGGTCGACAGCAGGCCTGCTTCCGGCAGGTGGTGTTCGGGTTGCGGGCAGGGCTTGGGCGTGTGCGTATTGGGGCTGGGTTGTTTTCATTCCAGTCCCAGTGCAGGAAGGCTGTCGGTCTATACCCGTAGGTGCATGGTGTTGCGTCTCGGTTCCCCGGTGGGGTCGAGGTAGGCGGGTGCGATGAATTCGGGTAGTCCGTCTTGGGCGATCTGGACTTTCCACTCGCTTTTATGGATCAGTCGATGGTGCTTCGTGCAGACCAGCACGAGATTGTCGATTTTTGTTTCACCACGATGACGCCAGAAAACAATGTGGTGGGCCGTGCAGCGCTGCACCGGCATATCGCAGCCAGGAAACGCACACCCACCATCCCGGACCTTCAACGCATGCTTCTGCGGGGTGGTGGCGGAACGGCTGGAGCGCCCCACGTCCAGCGGCTGCCCGGCGCCGGAGAGGACGATGGGCCGGATCCGGGCATCGCACGCCAGGATTCGGACATCCGTGGCGCTGATCGGGCCGACGAGATCGAGGACGCCGTCGCCGACCTCGTTCATCAAATCCTCGTAAGCCATGGTCACCAGGATCTGGGTCGACTCCCCGGCCTGACCGGGAAGATCGGGACTGGCGGTCTTCAACCGCACATAATCAGCGAACGCGTCCCCATAGCGTTCGCCCTGGCTGCGGGAGTCCCGGACACCATCGACGGCCTTGCGTGGTTTGGCCAGCGGGTCGAGATCGGACTTCAACCGGGCGTAGGTTTCCGGATCCAACGTCCCCGCGAACCCCAGCGTGCCATCACGATGCTTGATAAACCGCAACTCCGGACGAGCACCCTTCGACCCCTCGTCCCGGGGTTCTTTGCCATCAGGGTCCATCGTGTCCAGCATCCGACGCCCCGCCGCGACGATCTCCTTCGGCCCAGCCCGCCGAGCCAGATCAACCAGAATCCTCTCCCCAGCCCGCACCTTCCCCTCGGACACAAAAGATGGGACCCGAGCGAGAGCACCGATGATCGCATCGATCTGCCCGCCACCGATCACACCCTCCGCGGCCGCCTCAGCAGTCAGAGGCGCAAGAGGTGGCACCACATCGCCACCGATAGCGACGCCGGGATGCAAAGCCAGTGCCCGCTCAGCGCGGGCCGACGCTTCCTTCTCCGACACCAGGAAATCCTGCAGGATCAAACCCATCAACGTCGAATGCCCATAACATCCACGAATCCCCCGCGTATTCAACTCCGCCAGAATCGCGTACTGCTCCGCGTCCAACTGGCGTTTCAGGACTTCGATTTCCTGCTTACGGGCATGCAGCGTCGCAGTATCAGCACGCCACCACTCGGCGCACGCTCCCTGGGGACTGTTTTCGCTGGCCACGACACCAACAATACTCCTGTTCGAACACCTGTGCTACTACGATTTGCGTAGCGACCCAGAGTGGACCATTTCACTCGATGGGGGCAAAAGGCGGTAATAGTGGGCTAGGGAGGCGACCGTCGCAAGTGATCTGTGGGCTTGTATGGAACTTATGCGCGATCCAGGCACGCTCGGGGACCATGACGACACCCTTGCCCTCACGGCAAGTCTCGAGATGGTCCGTGGTCGCGCTGCTGCTCGCGTTCGTGGGTTCGCTGCTCGCGTTGCCCGCCGGGGCGGCGCCCGCGCAGGGGATCCGCGCCAGTTACGCCAATCCGGTCCGCAAGGCCGATGGGCATGTCGATGCCCAGGCGACGGTGGACCGGCTCCGTGCGATGAACGCGGACACGTACGCGTTCCTGGTCAACAAGCCCACCGACTGGGGTGATCTGGAGCAGGAGTTCCTGCCCGCCGCCCAGGCGAGTGGCCTCGCTGTCTGGGTCTACCTGGTCCCGCCGACCGAGTGCCCCGGCGGCACGAGCTGCGCGGAGTATCTGCCCTACAAGAAGGACTACGTCGCGTGGGGGCAGGCGATCGCCCGGCTCTCGGTGCGGTATCCGGTGCTCAAGGCCTGGGCGATGGACGATTTCAACGCCAACACGAGCACGTTCGACACGACCTACACGGCCAAGATGCGCAACGCGGCCAGGGCGATCCAGCCGTCGCTCGACTTCTACCCGGTGGTGTACGCCAACGCCGTCACCCAGTCCTTTGTGGACTCCTACGCCGCGAGCATCGACAGCCTCATTCTGCCGTTCCGCGACGACCCGTACCGCAACACGCTGTGGACCGGGAGTCTCCGCGCGCAGCTGGACCAGATCGTCGCGCGGCTCGCGAGCAAGAGCCGCAAGGCCATCCTGATGGTGTACGCCTCCACTCTGTCGCGCACCACGATCACCCCTGACGTCGAGTATGTCCGAACGGTGACCGCGGTCGGCCTGGAGTACGCGGCGGCCGGGAAGCTCGCCGGGGTCATCCAGTACGCGCTGCCCTTGACGCCGGGACGGG
Source organism: Amycolatopsis sp. cmx-11-12 (assembly GCF_046269425.1). NCBI lineage: Bacteria > Bacillati > Actinomycetota > Actinomycetes > Pseudonocardiales > Pseudonocardiaceae > Amycolatopsis > Amycolatopsis sp. cmx-11-12. Next base: position 177,178 of record NZ_JADNQM010000011.1, read on the forward strand.
CGCAGTCGGGAGACGAACGCGTCGCGCACACCGGGAACAGCGCGCTGGTGTTCACGGTGCATCCCGACAACGCCACGACGGCGGGGGACTACGCGGCCGCCAGCACGACCGTTCGCCTCGACGCGGGGTCGACGTCCTGCCGGATGGTCGTGTGGCATACCGACGACCGGCCCGCCACGAGCCCGCTCGGCTACCACGCGAAGCAGGCGATCGTCGGCGGGACGCAGGTGTGGGAGCGTGACGTCGCCAGCGAGGGGATCGAGTGGTACACCTCTTCGCCGATCGACCTCACTCCGCGCTTGAGCGGCGGGTCGGCGACGCTCACCCTGCGTCTCTACGAGAAGAAGGCGGTCACCAACTATTCGGTGACGGCCCGGATGGACGACATCAGCCTGACCGGCTGCCACGTCGCGAACCCTGGCTTCGAGGCCGACGGCGGCTGGACCTACAGCCGTAAGGGTGGGGACGTCCTGGCCGGCCGTCACACCTACGACCCCGTGTACTCGACTTCGGTCCACTCCGCGGTCGGCTCCCTCTACAGTGCTTGAACCCGCGTGAAGGCCCCCTTCCCTCGGCTCAGCCGCGTGAAGGGGGCCTTCACGGGCAAAACAATCAGGCGTGCTTGATTTTTCTGGCGAGGGGTGCGAGCCTGGGGAGGACGCGAGGAGGCGGGCATGGCTGACCTTGGCGTGATCCTTGGGGATCTCGCGGCGGAATCGCAGGCCATCGACGACGTGGTGGCGGAGCTGCCCGCGTCGGACTGGGCGCGGCAGACCCCGGCCGAAGGCTGGACGATCGCCCATCAGATCGCTCATCTGGCCTGGACGGACAAAAAGGCGCTGATCGCGGCGCGGGGGTCCGAAGCCGAGTGGCAGGCCGAGATCGAGGGGTTGCTCGCGACGGGGGAGACCTACGTCGACGACGGTGCGGCCGAGGGTGCGAAGACACCGCCCCGGGAGTTGCTGGCCGAGTGGCGTGCCGGTCGCGCGGAGCTGGCCGAAGCGCTCGCCGCGGTGCCCGACGGGCAGAAGATCCCCTGGTACGGGCCGCCGATGAGTGCCGCGTCCATGTTGACCGCGCGCCTCATGGAGACATGGGCGCACGGCCAGGACATCTTTGACACGTTCGGCGTCGCGCGCGAGAACACCGGCAGGCTCTGGCACATCGCCCGCTTCGGCACCCGCACCCGCGACTTCGCCTACAAGCTCAACTCGCTCGCCCCGCCCGCCGAGGAGTTCCGGGTCGAATTGACCGCGCCGGACGGCTCCACCTGGGCTTTCGGGTCGGAGGACGCCGAGCAGCGGCTCACCGGGAGCGCGGTCGACTTCTGCCTGGTCATCACCCAGCGCCGCCATCCTGACGACACCGACCTGGTCGCGGCCGGTGCCGACGTCGAGGAATGGCTCGGGATCGCGCAGGCCTTCGCCGGGCCTCCCGGTGCGGGACGGCAGCCGGGGCAGTTCGCATGACCGCGGCCCCGATCAGGATCGGCAACGCGTCCGGGTTCTACGGCGACCGGTTTTCCGCCGTCCGCGAGATGCTCACCGACGGCCCGCTCGACGTGCTGACCGGCGACTACCTGGCCGAACTGACGATGCTCATTCTCGGCCGTGACCGGATGAAGGACCCGAACCGCGGCTACGCCAAGACCTTCCTCCGTCAGATGGAGGAGAATCTCGCGCTGGCCAAGGAAAAGGGCGTCAAGATCGTCGCGAACGCCGGTGGGCTCAACCCTGCCGGTCTCGCCGACGCGCTCCGCGAACTGGCCGCGAAGCTCGGGGTCGACGTCGCCATCGCACATGTCGAGGGCGACGATCTGATCCAGCGCGCCGAGGAACTCGGTTTCGGCAAGACGTTGACCGCCAACGCCTATCTCGGCGCGTGGGGGATCGCGGAATGCCTGAACGCGGGTGCCGACATCGTGGTGACCGGGCGCGTCACCGACGCGTCGGTGATCGTCGGCCCGGCCGCCGCGCACTTCGGCTGGGCGCGCGACGACTACGACGCGCTCGCCGGCGCGGTCGCGGCCGGGCACGTGATCGAATGCGGCACGCAGGCCACCGGCGGCAACTACGCGTTCTTCACCGAGCACGAGATCGGTGTCCCGGGTTTCCCGATCGCCGAGATCTCCGCCGACGGCTCCAGCGTGATCACCAAACACCCCGGAACCGGCGGCGTGGTGAACGCCGGAACCGTTACCGCGCAACTGCTCTACGAGATCACCGGCGCCCGTTACGCCGGGCCGGACGTCACGGCGCGGTTCGACACGCTGACCCTGACCGAAGACGGCCCGGACCGCGTCCGGATCACCGGCGTCACAGGGGAGCCGCCGCCCCCGACGCTCAAGGTCTGCCTGAACGGGCTCGGCGGTTTCCGCAACGAGACGACGTTCGTCCTCACCGGACTCGACGTCGAAGCGAAAGCCGCGCTGGTCAAGGAACAACTCGAAGGCGCGCTCAAAGCGCGACCGCCCGCCGAGGTCCGCTGGACGCTGGCCCGCACCGACCAGGCGGACGCCGAAACCGAACAGCAGGCGAGCGCGTTGCTCCACGTCGCGGTGAAGGACGCCGATCCGGAGGTCGCCGGGCGCGCGTTCAGCGGTGCGGCGATCGAACTCGCGCTGGCGAGTTATCCCGGCTTCCACGTCACCGCGCCGCCAGCGTCGGCGTCGCCGTATGGCGTTTACCGGGCCGCTTTCGTTGACGCGCAGGAGGTTCCGCACGTCGCTGTCCTGCCGGACGGAACCCGTCGCGACATCGCACAAGCCACCGACACCCTGGCACTGTCCGATGTGGACGAATACGGACTGCCTGCCCCCTATACGCAGGCGCAGGTCCGCAGGGCGCCGCTGGGCAAGGTGATCGGTGCCCGCAGCGGGGACAAGGGCGGCAACGCGAACGTCGGCGTCTGGGCGCGCTCCGACGAGGCGTGGCGCTGGCTCGCGCACCGGCTCACCGTCACCGAGTTCAAACTGCTGCTCCCGGAGACCGCTGACCTGGAGGTCCGGCGGCACCTGCTGCCGAACCTGCGGGCGATCAACTTCGTCGTCGAAGGCATCCTCGGTGAGGGCGTCGCGTCGCAGGCGCGGTTCGATCCGCAGGCGAAGGCACTCGGGGAATGGCTGCGCTCCCGCGAGATCGATATCCCGGAGGCTCTCCTGTGACCGACCTCTTCACCACGCCGGAACGCGTCGAGCTGCGCAAGACCGTCCGGCGGTTCGCCGAAACCGAGATCCTGCCGCACCTGGACGACTGGGAGCGCGAGGGGGAACTGCCCCGCGACCTGCACCGCAAGGCCGGGAAACTCGGGCTGCTCGGCGTCGGCTTCCCCGAGGAGGTCGGCGGCGGGGGCGGTGACTATCTCGACGCCGTCGTCATCGCCGAGGAACTGCACTACGCGGGCGGCTCCGGCGGGCTGTTCGCGTCGCTGTTCACCTGCGGCATCGCCGTTCCGCATATCGCGGCGGCCGGGGATCCGGTGCAGATCGAACGCTGGGTCCGGCCGACACTTGAGGGGGCCAAAATCGGCTCGCTCGCGGTCACCGAACCCGACGGCGGCTCCGACGTCGCCGGCATCCGCACCACCGCGGTACGCGAGGGCGACGAGTACGTCATCAACGGCGCCAAGACCTTCATCACCTCGGGCTGCCGCGCCGACTTCGTGACTACCGTGGTCCGCACCGGTGAATCCGGCGCCCACGGCATCTCGCTCATCGTGGTCGAACGCGGCACGCCAGGCTTCACCGTCTCCCGCAAACTGGAGAAGATGGGCTGGCTCTGTTCGGACACCGCCGAGTTGTCCTATGTGGACGTCCGGGTGCCCGCGGAGAACCTGATCGGCGCCGAGAACAGCGGGTTCGCGCAGGTCGCCACCCAGTTCGTCACCGAGCGGGTTTCGCTGGCGGTGCAGGGTTACGCGCACGCTCAGCGAGCACTCGACCTGACGCTGGACTGGTGCCGCCTGCGGGAGACCTTCGGCCGTCCGCTGATCTCCCGCCAGCTGGTGCAGCACAAACTGACCGAGATGGCGCGCAAGATCGACGTCGCCCGGACCTACACCCGGCAGGTCGCCCTGCGGCACGTCGCGGGCGAAGAGGTCATCGCCGAAGCCTGTTTCGCGAAGAACACCTCCGTCGAGGCCGCCGAATGGGTGGTCAACGAAGCCGTCCAGCTGCACGGTGGGCTCGGCTACATGCGGGAGGCCGAAGTGGAGCGTCACTACCGTGACGTGCGCATCCTCGGCATCGGCGGCGGTACGAACGAGATCCTCACCGGCTTGGCCGCGAAGCGATTGGGATACACCGCATGAGCACCATCAGGTCCACTGTGGACAATCGGAGCGAGGAGTTCGCCGCCAACCGTGAGTCCATGCTCGGCAAACTCGCCGAGATCGACGGCGAGCACGCCAAGGCGATCGCGGGCGGCGGCGAGAAGTACGTCACCCGGCACCGCAAACGCGGCAAGCTGCTCGCCCGCGAGCGGATCGAACTCCTCCTCGACGAGGACTCGCCGTTCCTGGAACTTTCACCGCTCGCGGCCTGGGGTTCGGACTATCAGGTCGGCGCCAGCGTGATCACCGGCATCGGCGTGGTCGAGGGTGTCGAGTGCATGATCTCGGCGAGCGACCCCACGGTCAAAGGCGGGGCGAGCAACCCGTGGACGGCCAAGAAGAGCTACCGCGCCGCGGACATCGCCGCGCAGAACCGCCTGCCGGTGATCAACCTCGTCGAGTCCGGCGGCGCGGATCTGCCGACGCAGAAGGAGATCTTCATCCCCGGCGGCCGGATCTTCCGCGACATCACGCGGTCTTCGGCGGCGAAGGTACCCACGATCGCGCTGGTGTTCGGCAACTCGACCGCGGGCGGCGCGTACCTGCCCGGCATGTCGGACTACGTCGTGATGGTCAAGGAGCGTGCGAAGGTCTTCCTCGGCGGACCGCCGCTGGTCAAGATGGCCACCGGTGAGGAGTCCGACGACGAATCGCTCGGTGGCGCCGAGATGCACGCCCGTACGTCGGGCCTCGCCGACTACCTGGCCGCGGACGAAGAGGACGCGATCCGGCTCGGCCGCAGCATCGTCAAGCGGCTCAACTGGACCAAACAGGGTCCGACGCCGAAACCGGACTACGCCGAGCCGCTGTATTCGGCCGAAGACCTGCTCGGCATCGTGCCCGCCGATCTCAAGGTGCCGTTCGACCCGCGCGAGGTGATCGCCAGGGTCGCCGACGGTTCGGACTTCGACGAGTTCAAACCCTTGTACGGCAGCAGTCTCGCCACCGGCTGGGCGAGCATCCACGGCTACCCGGTCGGCGTCCTCGCCAATGCGCAAGGCGTGCTGTTCGGCGAAGAATCGCAGAAGGCCGCGCAGTTCATCCAGCTGGCCAACCAGATCGACACGCCGCTGGTCTTCCTGCACAACACCACCGGCTACATGGTCGGCAAGGAGTACGAGCAGAGCGGCATCATCAAACACGGCGCGATGATGATCAACGCCGTGTCGAACTCGAAGGTCCCGCATCTGTCGGTGCTCATGGGTGCCTCGTACGGCGCCGGGCATTACGGCATGTGCGGCCGCGCCTACGATCCCCGGTTCCTCTTCGCCTGGCCCAGCGCCAAATCCGCGGTCATGGGGCCGCAGCAGCTGGCCGGTGTGCTGTCCATTGTGGCCCGTGCCGCCGCCGCGTCGCGGGGCCAGGACTACAACGAGGAGCACGACACCGCCATGCGCGCCATGGTGGAGGGGCAGATCGAGGCGGAGTCGATGCCGATGTTCCTCTCCGGGATGCTTTACGACGACGGGATCATCGATCCCCGCGACACCCGCACGGTGCTCGGGCTCAGCCTGTCCGTGATCCACAATGGACCAGTGAAGGGCGCCGAAGGCTTCGGCGTCTTCCGGATGTAGGGGCCGAACGTGATCGAGAAACTCCTGGTCGCCAACCGTGGTGAGATCGCCCGCCGCGTGTTCCGCACCTGCCGCGACGCCGGGATCGGGACGGTCGCGGTGTTCTCCGACGCGGACGCCGACGCGCCGCACACGGCCGAGGCGGACGTCGCCGTCCGGCTGCCGGGCAACGCGCCGTCCGACACTTACTTGCGGGCCGAACTGCTGATCAAGGCGGCCGTCGAGACCGGCGCCGACGCGATCCACCCCGGCTACGGCTTCCTGTCCGAGAACGCCGGGTTCGCCCGCGCCGTGCTCGACGCAGGGCTCACCTGGGTCGGCCCGCCGCCGGAGGCCATCGAGAGCATGGGCTCCAAGGTCGAGTCCAAGCGGATGATGGCCGACGCCGGTGTCCCGATCCTGTCCGAATTGGACCCGGCCGAGGTCACCGAGGACGACCTTCCGTTGCTGGTCAAGGCATCCGCCGGTGGTGGCGGACGCGGGATGCGCGTCGTGCGCTCGCTCGGCGAACTCGCCGAGGCCGTCGAGGGAGCGAGTGCGGAGGCCGCCTCGGCCTTCGGCGACGCGACGGTGTTCTGTGAGCGGTATCTGGAGACCGGGCGCCACATCGAGGTCCAGGTGCTCGCCGATACCCACGGCACGGTGTGGGCGGTGGGGGAGCGGGAGTGCTCGATTCAGCGCCGTCACCAGAAGGTCGTCGAAGAGGCACCGTCGCCGTTCGTCGACGATGCCATGCGGGAAGCCCTGTTCGACGCCGCCCGCAAGGCCGCGCAGGCGATCGATTACGTCGGTGCCGGGACGGTCGAGTTCCTCGCCGGTCCGGACGGGCGGTTCTACTTCCTGGAGATGAACACCCGGCTCCAGGTCGAGCATCCGGTCACCGAGGCCACGACCGGCCTCGACCTTGTTTCCTGGCAACTGCGGATCGCGGAAGGCGAGCACCTCCCGATCGACGAGCCGGAGACGCGGGGTCACGCGATCGAGGTCCGGCTCTATGCCGAAGACCCGGCAGCGTGCTGGCAGCCGCAGAGCGGCACCCTGCACCGCTTCGAGCTTCCCGCCGCACAACGGGAATTCGAGATCGGCCCGGGTGTCCGGCTCGACTCCGGCTTCGTCAGCGGCCAGACCGTCGGCGTGCACTACGACCCGATGCTCGCCAAGGTGATCGCCTTCGCCCCCGATCGCCGGAGCGCGGCACGGGCGTTGGCCGGCGCGCTGGCCGGTGCGGAGATCCACGGCGTGGTGACCAACCGCGACCTGCTGGTGAACGTCCTGCGCCACGAGGCTTTCCTCGCCGGTGAGACCGACACGGCGTTCTTCGACCGGCACGGACTGGACACGCTGGCGACGCCACTGGCCACTGTGGACACCGTACGGATTTCCACGCTCGCCGCGGCTTTGGCGGGCGCGGCAGGAAACCGCGCGGGCGCCCAGGTGCAGGGGCGGCTGCCCAGCGGGTGGCGCAACGTCCACTCCCAGGGCCAGCGCAAACGTTTCCTTGCACGCGAAGACGAGATCGAGGTCGTCTACACGCTCACCCGTGACGGCCTGCGCGCCGACGGATTCGACGGCGTGGAACTGGTTTCCGCCGCGAGTGACCGTGTCGTCCTGGAGGTCGCCGGGGTGCGGCGGACGTTCGCCGTCGCCCGGTACGGCGACGCGGTGTACGTCGATTCGCCCGATGGCGCTGTCGAACTGAGTGTGGTGCCGAGGTACCCGGATCCGGACGCGGCGCTCGCCGCCGGTTCGCTCGTGGCGCCGATGCCGGGCACCGTCGTCCGGCTCGCGGTCGAGGCCGGTGACACCGTCAAGACCGGCGATCCGTTGCTGTGGCTGGAAGCGATGAAGATGGAACACCGGATCGCGGCGCCGGCCGACGGCGTCGTGACGGAACTCCCGGTGGTCGTCGGACAACAGGTCGAAGTGGGCACGATCCTCGCGGTGGTAGGAGAGAACGAATGAACGCGATGAACTTCACCGAACCCGAGGAGCGCGTCGCGCTGCGGGCGGCGGTCGCCGAACTCGGCAAGAAGTACGGGTATGAGTACTACGCCAAACAGGCCCGTGCCGGGCTCAAGACCGAAGAACTGTGGGCCGAGGCCGGACGGCTGGGCTATCTCGGCGTGAACTTGCCCGAGGAGTACGGCGGTGGGGGAGCGGGCATCGCGGATCTCGCCGCGGTGCTGGAAGAACTCGCCGCGGCGGGCAGCCCGCTGTTGCTCATGGTTGTGTCGCCGGCCATCTGCGGCACGGTCATTTCGCGCTTCGGCACCGAGGAACAGAAGAAGCGCTGGCTGCCGGGCATCGCGGACGGCAGCAGGCGGATGGTCTTCGCGATCACCGAACCCGACGCCGGGTCGAACTCGCACAAGATCACCACCACCGCCAAACGCGACGGTGGCGATTGGGTCCTCAATGGACGGAAGGTCTACATCTCCGGCGTCGACGAGGCGGACGCCGTCCTCGTCGTCGGCCGCACCGAAGACTCGAAGACCGGCAAGCTCAAGCCCGCGCTGTTCATCGTCCCGACCGACGCGCCCGGCTTCGAGTACCAGCAGATCGAGATGGACCTGATCTCGCCGGAGAAGCAGTTCGGCCTGTTCCTCGACGACGTCCACCTGCCCGCCGACGCGCTGGTCGGCGAGGAGGACGCGGCGATCGCGCAACTGTTCGCCGGGCTCAACCCCGAACGCATCATGGGCGCGTCGTTCTCGCTCGGCATCGCGCGGTACGCGCTGGCCAAAGCCGTTGACTACGCCAACGAGCGCAAGGTGTGGGGCGGCGCGCCGATCGGCAGCCACCAGGGGCTCGCGCATCCGCTGGCCGAGATCAAGATCGAGCTGGAACTGGCCAAGCTGATGACGCAGAAGGCGGCGTCGCTCTACGACTCCGGCGACGACTTCGGCGCGGGCGAGTCGGCGAACATGGCGAAGTACGCCGCCGCCGAGGTCGCCATCCGCGCGGTCGACCAGGCCGTGCAGACCCACGGCGGCAACGGCCTCGCCAGCGAATACGGGCTGGGCACACTGGTCACGGCCGTCCGGCTGGGCCGCATCGCGCCGGTGAGCCGCGAGATGGTGCTCAACTTCGTCGGCCAGCACAGCCTCGGCCTGCCCCGGTCCTACTGAGAGGCGCGAATCATGAGCACGCTGCACGGCAAGACGATCATCATCTCCGGCGGCAGCCGCGGGATCGGCGAGGCCATCGCGGTCCGCGCCGCTCGCGACGGGGCGAACATCGCGCTGCTGGCCAAGACCGCCGAGCCGCATCCGAAACTGCCGGGCACGGTCTACACCGCGGCCAAGGCGATCGAGGACGCCGGCGGGCAGGCACTGCCGATCGTCGGTGACGTCCGTGACGACACCTCGGTCGAAGCCGCGATCGCGCGGACGGCCGAGCAGTTCGGCGGGATCGACATCGTGCTCAACAACGCCAGCGCGATCGACCTGACGCCGACCGAGTCGGTCAGCATGAAGCGCTACGACCTGATGCAGGACATCAACGCGCGTGGCTCGTTCCTGCTGTCGAAACTCGCCATCCCGTACCTGAAGCTGTCGGACAACGCGCACATCCTGACGCTGTCGCCGCCGATCAGCCTCGACGAGAAGTGGTTCCAGGCCGGGCATCTCGCGTACAGCATCGCGAAGTACTCGATGAGCCTGGTGACCGTCGGGCTCGCCGCGGAACTGCGGCAGTTCGGGATCGCGGCGAACTCGCTGTGGCCGCGGACGACCATCGACACCGCGGCGATCCGCAACGTCGTCGGCGCGGAACTGGCGGCGAAATCGCGGACGCCGGACATCATGGCCGACGCGGCGCACGCGATCCTCACCAAACCGAGCGCCGAGGCGTCGGGGAACTTCTACATCGACGACGAGGTGCTGGCCGCCGAGGGCGTCACCGACTTCTCGAAGTACCGCATCGGCGATCGCGAGGAAGACCTGCAACTCGATTTCTGGGTCGACGAACGTACTCCAGAAACAGGGCCATGATCCGCGAACCGCAGCAGGAGCGCAGCCGGACGACCCGTCGGCGGCTGGTCGAGGCCGCCGTCGAGACGATCGGGGAGCTGGGCTGGAACGGGACAACGGTCGCGATCATCGCCGAACGCGCCGGGGTCTCGCGCGGTGCCGCGCAGCACCATTTCCCGACCAGGGAAGACCTGGTCGCGGCCGCGGTCGAACACGTCGGCGAGATCCAGATCGTGGAACTGCGCGCCCGCGCGGCGGAACTGCCGTCGGGGCGGTCGCGGATCGAGCGGGCCGTCGACATGGTGCTCAACCTCTACAGCGGGCCGATGTTCCGAGCCGCGCTCCACCTGTGGGTCGCGGCTTCGACCGACGAGGGGCTGCGCGCGACCCTGGTGCCGCTGGAGGCGCGGGTGGGCCGGGAAGCACACCGGGTGACGGTCGAACTTCTCGGCGTCGACGAGTCCCACCAGGGCGTTCGTGAGCTGGTCCAGGCCACTCTCGATCTTGCCCGCGGCCTGGGACTGGCGAATCTGCTGACCGACGACACGAAGCGCCGCAAGCAGATCGTCGCGCAGTGGGCCAGGGTCCTGGAGCCCACACTGGCAGTGGCGAAAAACGAGAAGATCGAACGGAACGTAGAGATTCCCCGGAACGTCTGAGATCTTGTTAACACTGATGGAGCAGCGACCGATAACACGGTGTAAGTGCTGCCGATTCAGGTAGCTGATCGAGAGAGGTTACTCCGGTGTCCGGTTCAGCGGTCGAGTTGTCCCATCGAGCCATGGCGATGCTGCGAGCGGTCGCGGCCCGCCGCGCCCAGATGTCGTGCAGCTGCGAGCCGGACCTCTTCATCGACGGGTTCGCCTGTTGTGACCAGATGACCGCGCACGCCCTCGCCCACGGTGGTTACATCCGCCCCGCCGAGAGCAGCGGCCTCTCCGCCGTCACCGGCCGCGTGCCCGCCGAGCTGACCGAAGCCGGCGCGGCCGCGATCGCGGTCACCGCAGCGGCCTGACCCTTCACCGCACCGTCTGTCCGGTGTGGACGACATCCGTTTACAACCGCCTCCCGCGTTCCTAGGATCCACCCCGGGATGAGGCCGTCGCGCTGCGCGACGGACCGGGGTTGGGAGGTGCCGATGGCACGCACGGCTCGCCGCCACAGCGGTGAGGACGCCCTGAGCGCACTGATGCGGGAGGCCGGCGCGGCACCCCGCCGCCGGGGACCGCGCGGGCCGAAGCACCGGGCTCCGAGCAGCGCCGCTCCCGGCAACGGGAAGGTCCGGCGGATTTCCGCGCTTTCGGCGGGCGGCCTGGTCGTCGGCGGCTTGCTCGCCGTCCTGCTCACCCCGGCCGACTCGGCCGACGTCATCCCGGGAACGCCGCTCCCGCCGCCGTCGCTGACCATCGCCCCGCAGGCTGTCGAGGTCCCGGACGACGCGGTGCCTTCCCCTGTCCCGTCGGGGCCGCCGGGAGGCAGTGTCGCGCCCCCGCCGCCGCTGACCGCGTCGATGCACGGCTCGGAGACGCCGTCTCCCACTCCGCCGCCGGTCGTCACCCCGGAACGGCGGGATCCGCGCGCCGGTCACCACGACTATGACTGGTACCGCGGCGGCGGTCGCCTGCCGCAATGGGGCGGGTAGCGCCGTTCGGGTGAACGGCGGTATCGCTCACCGTCGATGGTCCGCACTCCATTCCCGTCCGGATCACAGCTACGGACCCTGAGCGGTAAACCGTGAAGGCCTCTTTCCCTACTTTGAGAGTAGGGAAAGAGGCCTTCACAGGCTGACACCGGTGGGGAACGGAAGTCAGCCGGTATAACCCGCCACGATCTTCGTGTAGTCGTACTTGCCCTGTGCGATTCCCGCGCAGTTGTTGCAATCGCGGTTCACCGCCCAGAACGACAGCCGGGCGAGATGTTTGCTCGCCGCGTAGTCGCGGATCGCGCGGAAGTCGGCGACGCTGACCGTCTCGCCCGCCACGTCGGTCTTCCCGTTCATCGAGGAGAGGCCGCTGCGCCGGTATGCCGCGTCGTCGCTCAGGCCGAAGGCGGACTTCACGACGTTCTTGAGCCCGTCCACGGCACTGCGGGTCTTGCCTGCCATGTCACCGCCGCTGGAGAAATTGAACGGCATGACCGACCAGGCGTCGACGTCCGCGCCGAGGGCCTTCGACTGGTTGATCAGCCGCTTTCCGTGCGAATTGGGGCCGCCGACGTCGGTCGGGATGGTGATGACCACGCGCAGGCCGGGATTCTTCTGTTTCGTGAGTTTGACGGCGTTCAGGATCCGGTCCTGGACGGTGTGGTTCTCGAATTCGTCGGTGTTCTCGACGTCGAGGTCGATCGCCTTGAGTTTGTAGGCGTCGATGACCTTCTGATACGCGCCGGCGAGTGCCGCGGGTGTGCCGCATTTCGGGCCGAGCTTCGTGCCGGACCAGCCGCCGAACGACGGGATGATGTCGCCACCCTTGGCCCGGATTTTGCTGATCAGTGTGGCGTCGGAGCCGGTGAGTGAACGGCTGCCGTCCCATTTGGGGTTGCAGCCGCCGTCGGAGAGGATGAACGCGAGGGTGAAGGCCTTGACCCCGGTGGCGTTCATCGCGGCGATCGGGTCCGTCTGTCCCGACCACTGGTACAGATAAGGCGAGGCGAGCACCGCGTCCGGGGCCGCCGAGGCGACGGGGGCGAGGCCGACGGCCGTGGCGAGAGCGGCGCCGACGGTGGTGGCCAGTGTTGCCCAACGTCGTAAGGATTTCATAGGTCCTCCAACTGGTACGCGCGCATCGGGGCGCGCAGGTGTGGAGCACCTCCGTCTTGACGCGGCGTATCAACCAGGAGGGTGCGCCCACTCACGGTGGACTAGACCATTGAGGACTGTCAAGAATTCACCGGATTTACCGGCTGAAACGACCGACCTTAGTAGGGGGGTCACTACCCGGAAAGCGGATCGACAGCTCCGCGATTACCGGCTAGTTTGCCGAAATGGTGGGGGACTCCCTGATGGCGACCGGAAGCCGCGGCCGAAGAGAGCGGCTCGCCGCGCCGCGGCGGATATTGGGGACCTGGAGCCTGTGGGAACTACCCAGGCGGGGCCTGATCGGGTACCTGCTCCTCGTCGACGCGGTCGCCTTGGCCGCCACCACCTACCTTTTCGTGCTGCGGCCGCCCGCCTCGTCGTCACTGCTCCCGTTTTCCGCGCTGCTGGCGGGAATGATCCTCAGTTCGGAGCTTTCGCGGCCCGTTGAGCGCTCCCGTGCCGACACCCGGCTCGGCGCCGGACTGGACGCGGCCTGGATCTTCGCGGGCGCGCTGCTGCTGCCGCCCGCGCTGGCCGCCGTGCTCGTCGTCGCCTCGGCGGGGTACCGCTGGTTCCGGATCCGGCGCGGGATCCCGCATCGCCAGGTGTTCGCGGCCTCCGCCACCGTGCTGTCGGCACTCGGTGCTTCGCTCATCCCACTACTGCTGCACGCGCACCCGTTCGCCGACGCGACAAGGGATTTCGAAAGTTTCGCCCTGGTTTTCGCGACCGGCCTGGTATTCCTGTCCGTCGACGCCGCCTTGGCCGCTCCCGCAGCCGAATTCGGGGCGGAGCCGTCGGGATTCGCCTTCGACGCGGCGATGGTCGCGTTCGGCCTGCTGCTCGCGTGGTCGGCGGTGGACTGGCCGTTCGTCACCGTGGTACTCGCCGGTGCGCTCGTGGTACTGCACCGGGCGGGGACGATGCGCGCCCTGCGCGGCCACGCGGGCACGGACTCCGGCACCGGCCTGCTGACCGCTTCGTCCTGGTTGGACGGTGCCCGCACCCAATTCGACCTGCTTCGCGGCCGTGGCGCCGATCTTTCGCTGCTGATGCTCGACCTCGACCATTTCGCCCGGCTCAACGACCGGCACGGCAGGCATGTCGGAGACGACGTCCTTCGCGCCGTCGCGGACACTTTGCGCGCGGAGGTCCGCGCGGCCGACCTGGTCGGCCGGTTCGGCGGCGAGGAATTCGTCGTCCTGCTGCCCGGTACGAGCCGGTTCGACGCGCACGCGATCGCCGAACGCATCCGATTACGGATTTCCTCGACGTTCGTCTCACTGGGTGGGACGTTCGCCGGTGCGACCGTTTCGATCGGGGTCTCGTCGCATCCCGCCGGCGGTGAGACGCTCGACAGGCTCGTCGGTGCGGCGGATCAGGCGTTGCGCGCGGCCAAGGGGGCGGGGCGCAACCGGACCGTCGTCTTCGAGGCCGAGGAACCGCTCGATTAGTTGTCGGTCGGGACCCCGATGTCCTCGAACCACAGCTCCGGATGGTCCTGGATGAACTCGGTCATCAGCGCGGTGCACGCCGGGTCGTCGAGCAGGGTGATCTCGACACCGTTCTCTTCGAGCCAGCCATGCCCGCCCTCGAACGTGGCGGCCTCGCCGATGATCACCCGGCCGATGCCGAACTGGCGCACCAGCCCGCTGCAATACCAGCAGGGGGAGAGGGTGGTGACCATGATCGTGTCCCGGTAGTGCGGCCGCCTGCCCGCGTTCCGGAACGCGGTGGTCTCGGCGTGCAGCGACGGGTCGCCGTCCTGGACCCGGCGGTTGTGCCCGCGGCCGAGCAGGACACCGGCGCTGTCGAACAACGCGGCGCCGATCGGGACCCCGCCCTCGGCCTTGCCGAGTTCGGCCTCTTCGCGGGCGACGGACAGCAGCTGCGCGGGATCGATCACCCGGGTCACTCTACCCTCCGCAATGCGGACCGGACCTGTCCTCGATGTCTGCCACACTCGTCCCCATGAAGCGAGCGAACCGATGACCACGGGCACGTCGGCACGGCTGCTGAGACTGTTGTCCCTGCTGCAAGCGCGGCGCGACTGGCCGGGCGCCGATCTGGCCGACCGGCTGCGAGTGGACGTGCGCACGGTCCGGCGTGACGTCGAGCGGTTGCGGGAGCTGGGCTATCCGGTGCACGCCACGCCGGGGGTCGCGGGCGGCTACCGGCTCGGTGCGGGGGCCGCGCTGCCGCCGCTGCTGCTGGACGACGACGAAGCCGTCGCGGTCGCCGTCGGGCTCCGCACGGCCGCGAACGGGACGGTGTCGGGGATCGAGGAGACCTCGGTCCGCGCGCTCGCGAAACTGGAGCAGGTGCTGCCCGCCCGGCTGCGGCACCGGGTGACCGCGCTGAACTCCGCGATGATCCCGCTCGGCGGTGTCGTCCCGGTCATCGACGCGGAAGCGCTGACGGTCATCGCGTCCGCGTGCCGCGACCATCAGCGGCTCCGGTTCGGCTATCGCGGCCACAAAGGCGACGTCACCGAGCGGTACATCGAGCCGCTGCGGATGGTGCACACCGGGCGCCGGTGGTATCTGGTCGCGTTCGATCTCGACCGCGACGACTGGCGGACCTTTCGCGTCGACCGCATCGACGGCGTCCCGGACACCAGTTTCCGCTTCACACCGAGGGAACCGCCCGCCGAGGACCTCGCGGCCTACGTCTCCCGTGGGATCACGTCGTCGCCGTATCCGCACCAGATGGTGCTGCGGGTGAACACCTCGGCGACCGCGCTCGCCGAACACGTGTCACCGACCGTCGGGATGATCGAGGCCATCGACGAGCACACCTGCCGGGTCAGGGTCGGCTCCAACGACCTTTCCGTGATGCCGTACTACCTCGCCCACTGGGACGTCGACTTCGTCGTGGAGGAGGCGCCGGACGAGGTCAAGGAGCGGCTACGGCTGGTCGCCGACCGGTTCGCGCGCGCGGTCGTCTGAGTCCGAAGTGGACTGTGCGGCTCGCTTGGCGCGTTTGGCCAGCAGACCGATCGAGCCGAGTGAGATCAGCGCCAGCACGATGATGTAGAGCGAGACCGACATCGAGGTCCCGGTGGATTCCAGCAGCAGCACCATGATGAACGGCGCGAGCCCGCCGCCGACGACCGCGCTGATCTGGTAACCGAGCGAGGCGCCGGTGTACCGCATCTCGGCGGTGAACAGTTCGGCGAACAGCGCCGCCTGCGGGCCGTACATGATGCCGAGGAACAGCGACCCGACGAACGAGGCGACCACGAACAGCGGCAGCGAAGCCGTGTCGATCAGCAGGAACATCGGGATCGCCCAGAGCGCGACACCGGCCGCGCCGAAGGTGTAGATCTTCAGCCTGCCGATGCGGTCGGACAGTTTCGCCGACAGCGGGATGATCGCCAGCTGCAACGTGCTGATCAGCAAGGTCGCGACGAGCACGGTGGTGCGCGACATCCCCAGATGGCGGGTGGCGTAGTCGAGGACGCCGTTGAGCAGGATGTAGAAGGTGGCGGTGTTGACCATGAACGAACCGCCCGCCAGCAGCACGGTGCCCTTGTGGTCGCGCAGGACGGCGCGCAGCGGCGACTTGGCGCGGCCGCGTTCCTCCGCGGCGAGTTTCGCCTCGGCACGGCGGTATTCCGGGGTCTCGTCGATCTTGACGTGGATGTACCAGGCCAGTCCGAGCACGAGAATGCCGACCAGGAACGGAATGCGCCACGCCCAGGTGAGGAAGTCCGACGGCGGGGCGACCTGCGCGGCGATCAGGAACACCGTGTTCGCCAGCACCACGCCGATCGGGACACCGAGCTGGACCAGGCTGCCGTAGAGGCCGCGTTTGCCGGGTGGCGCGTATTCGGTGGCGAGCAGCATCGCGCCGCCCCACTGCGCGCCGACCGCGACCCCCTGCACGAGCCGTAGCAGCACCAGGAGGATCGGCGCGGCGATGCCGATCGTGTCGTAGGTCGGGAGCAGGCCGATCAGCGTGGTCGCCGCACCCATCAGCGCGATCGCCAGCACCAGCACGGGTTTCCGGCCGCGTTTGTCGCCGAGGCTGCCCGCGATGATCCCGCCGAGCGGCCGGGCGAGGAAGCCGACCGCGAAGGTCGCGAACGAGGCGAGGACACCGGCCGCCGCGTTGGTGGTGGGGAAGAAGGTCTTCCCGAAGACCAGTGCGGCGGCGATCCCGAAGACGAAGTAGTCGTACCACTCGACGGACGAGGCGAGCGCCGCGGCGGTCGCGGCCCGCCTGCGCTGGGACACGGTGATCGTGGGTTCCGGGGCGTGCTGTGCGCTGTCTGCCATCGGTGTTCCCTTCGCTCGGCGCTGCGGGTCCGGGCAAGTTAACAACCGCTTAGTATGTGGTCAACGTCTCAACGGGTATTTCTCGATACCGACCGGTTGGTATGTCACTCTGGTGGCGGTATCGCCGACGGAGGCCGACTCAGTACCCGGTCAGGAGAGTTTCGTGCCGAGCATGCGGAGCACCAGCTCGCTGTACTCCTGGCCCAGCTTCTTCGGGGTCTGGCGGGCGCGGTCGCTGTACCAGCGGGAGACGTCGACGCCGAGCGAAAGCACGGCGCGCGCGGCGGTGTGCGGGTCGCCGACGGTGAACACCCCGGCCGCGGAGCCTTCGGTGATGACCTCGCGCACGATCTGCTCGATGCGGCGGCGCAGCTTCGCGACGATCTCGAACTCCTCGTCCGGGAGCGCGTGCAGTTCGTACTGCACGACGCGCGCCACGGTGTGCCGCCGGGCGTGCCAGGCCACGAAGTCCTCGACCAGCAGCCGGATTCGCTCGACCGGGTCGGTCTCCCGCGCGACGACGCTCTCGACGAGTGAGAGGGTCTGCTCGTGGCCGTACTTGGAGATCGCGAACAGCAACGCGGCCTTGGACGGGAAGTGCACGTACAGCGCCGCGGGGCTCATCCCCGCCGCCGAGGCGATGTCCCGGGTGGTGGTCGCGTGATAGCCACGCCGGGCGAAGGATTCGACCCCGGCCAGCATCAGCCGCCGTGCCGTTTCCGGCTGGACGTCGGGCCACAGTTCGGCCGACAGCGACATGGTCATCCGCAGATCCTCCCAGAGGCTTGCACCGGATGGTGGGCTTGACACCGCCTCCGGACCTTTCCATTGTAAGTGAGCGCTCGCTTAGTGATTACGCTCGCTGGTGAACACAGAGGAGATCGACAGAGTGAACTCGTTCAAGGATCGCGTCGCGATCGTCACCGGCGCGAGCCGGGGTATCGGCCTCGGGATCGCCAAGGACCTGGTCGAGCGCGGCGCGAAGGTGTGCATCACCGCGCGCAAGCCGGAGCCGCTGGCCGAGGCCGTCGCCGAACTGGGCGGTGAGGCGGTCGCGATCGCCGTCCCCGGCAAGGCCGACGACACCGCGCACCAGGACGAGGCCGTCGCCAAGACCATCGAGACCTTCGGCAGGCTGGACATGCTGGTCAACAACACCGGTATCAACCCGGTGTACGGACCGACGTTGGACATCGAGCCCGAAGCCGCCGCGAAGATCTTCGCAGTCAACGTGCTCGCGCCGCTTTCGTGGACCCGCCGGGCGCGCGACGCGTGGATGGGGGAGCACGGCGGCGCGGTGGTGAACGTCGCGTCCGTCGCCGGGCTCGGCGCGTCGCCCGGGATCGGCATGTACGGCGTCAGCAAGGCCGCGCTGATCCGGCTCACCAAGGAACTCGGCTTCGAACTGGGCCCGAAGATCCGCGTGAACGCCGTCGCGCCCGCCGTGGTCAAGACCAAGTTCGCGACCGCGCTGTACGAAGGCCGTGAGGAAGAGGTCTCGGCGTCGTACCCGATGAAGCGACTCGGAGTGCCTGCCGACATCGCGAGCGCCGTGTCGTTCCTGCTCTCGGAAGAGTCGGGTTGGATCACCGGGCAGACGATCGTCCTCGACGGCGGAGTGACGCTGGCGGGTGGCCTGTGACCGCGTCGTTCACCGGATCCGGTGTCGTCATCACCGGCGGAGGCGGCGGCATCGGCGCCGCCCTCGCCCGCCGGTTCGCCGCCGAGGGTGCCAATGTCGTCGTCGGCGACCTGAACGGGGACGCCGCCGCCGAGGTCGCGAAGGAGATCGGCGGAACCGCCGTCGCCGGTGACGCCGCCAGCGAGGCCGGGGTCGCGTCGCTGATCGAGGCCGCACGCGAAACCCTCGGTGAGATCGACGTTTTCTGTGCCAACGCCGGGATCGCGCCGATGGGCGGCGTCGACGCGCCCGAGGAGGACTGGGCGCGGATCTGGGACGTCAACGTGATGGCGCACGTGCGCGCGTCGCGGCTGTTGCTGCCGCCGTGGCTCGAGCGCGGCCGCGGGCACTTCATTTCGACGGTGTCGGCGGCGGGACTGCTGACCACCCTCGGCTCGGCGTCGTACTCGGTGACCAAACACGGCGCGCTCGCCTTCGCCGAATGGCTGTCGGCGACCTACCGGCATCGCGGGCTCACGGTGCAGGCGATCTGCCCGCAAGGGGTGCGGACGGCGATGCTGGAGAACACCGGCCCCGCGGGCGAACTGCTCATGGGCGCGTCGGCGATCCAGCCGGAGCAGGTCGCGGACTCGCTGTTCGAGGCCATCGAGGCCGAACGTTTCCTGGTGCTGCCGCACCCCGAGGTCGCGGACTACTACGCCGCGCGGGCCACGCAGACCGACCGCTGGCTCGGCGGGATGAACAAACTGCAGCGCAAGGTGGAGCAGCTCGCCGGCGAGTGATTTCCGGGGCCGCGCACGGTTGATCTTCGCCGGGGAATCGGCCACTGTGAGTGCGGGGTCTTGCTCGCGGTAAGGAAACTCAATGAGCAAACGTTTCGTGCTTCGTGGCGCCGTTCTCGCCGTGACCCTCGCGGGTTCGGTACTCACCGCGGGATCGGCGATGGCGAGCACCGCGGAGCCGTGTGCTGCCGAGGCGTCGGGTGACGTCGCGGCGGCTTCGTGCACGCCGTACCGCAAGCAGAGTGAGGGCTGGAGCAGCAAGACCGCCTGCAACCGCGCCGGCAACGAGGGCGCGCAGGCGATGCGCTGGACCGGCTGGAACTGCAACCAGGCGCTGCGCGGCTGGGAGCTGTGGGTGCGCACGTGCACCGCGCTGGCCGCCGAGAAGGACGCGGTGTCCACGCGCGAAACCGTCTGATCCGTGCGGGGCCGCTCCGGGTGCGAAACGCCCGGAGCGGCCCCGCCCTGGCGAGCACGCCCGGCGCGGGGCGGCTCCCAGGGCGTCGACAAACCGGCCGGTATGCTGAGTGTCCGCACGAGAAGGAGCCGGTATGACACGAGCGACCACCCGCAAGGCGGGGACGGCCGAGGCGAGCGGCGACGACCAGGCCGCCGTGCCGCGCCGTCTGCTGTCGCACGCCACGAAGCTCTTCGCCAAGAAGGGTTTCGACCGCACCTCCGTGCAGGAGATCGTAGAGGCGGCCGGGGTCACCAAGGGCGCGATGTATCACTACTTCGGCTCCAAGGACGACCTCCTTTACGAGATCTACGCCCGGGTGCTGCGCGCGCAGACCGAGCAACTGGAAAAGGTGGCCTCGAGCGAGGCGCCACTGCGAGAGCGGCTGCGCTCCGCCTGCTCCGACGTCGTCGTCAGCACGATCGACAACCTCGACGACAACACGATCTTCATGCAGTCCATGCACCAGCTCAGCGTGGAGAAGCAGAAGGCCGTCCGCGCGGAACGCCGCAAGTACCACGAGCGGTTCCGTACGCTGATCGAAGAAGGCCAGGAGTCCGGCGAATTTCGCGCGGACAAACCGGCCGACGTGATCGTCGACTTCTTCTTCGGCTCGGTGCACCACCTCGGTTCCTGGTACCGGCGGGGCGGCGCGCTCTCGGCCCGCCAGATCGGCGACCACTTCGCCGATCTCCTGCTGGCCGCGCTGCGACCCGAATAGTCTTCACCCCGGTGGCGCGGTGACGAGGCGCTCGGCGAACCAGTTGCGGCGGCGTTCGAGTACCGTTCCCACCTCCCATCCGGAGGTGAAGGCGAGCAGCCCGGTCGCCACTTCGTCGGCGCCTTCGGGAGGCCAGCCCTGTGCGGCCAGACTCGACCGCAGCGCTTCGGTGTAGTCGTAATAGGTGAAGCCGGGCAGCTCCGCGACGAGCGCCGTCGTCGTCCCGGCGTGCGAGTTCAGGCCGCCGAAGGACCGGCTGCAACCGCATTCGGAATCGGGTGAGGCGTCGCCGTCGTCGCAGCACGGGGCGATCCAGATCAGTTCGCCTTCGACGCAGTCGTTGAAGTCGTTTTCCCGCGCACCCTGGGTCTTCGAGGTGGCCACGAGCAGTTTCATGGTGACTCCCTGTTCGCTCTGATGTTCGAACAGGTTTTACCGGCGGGGTCCGACACTTTCCGGGGCGGACCCCGCCGGGAGGATCAGGCGGGCAGGTCGATCAGTGGCGCGAGGGCCGCGCGATGCCGTCCAGGAGTGCCTAAAGCGATCTCGTCGCTCTTCGCGCGCTTCAGGTACAGGTGGGCGGGGTGCTCCCAGGTCATGCCGATCCCGCCGTGCAGCTGGATCGCCTCTTCGGCGGCGTGGACGGCGATGGGGGAGTTGCGGGCCTGCGCCACCGCGACGGCGATCGCGATGTCGTCGCCGGAAGCCAGGCAGTCGGCGGCGTAGCGCGCGGTCGCCCTGGCGTTGACCAGATCCGTGTACAGGTTCGCCAGCCGGTGCTTCAGCGACTGGAACGATCCGACCTGACGGCCGAACTGGTAGCGCTCCTTGAGATAACGCACCGTTTCGGTCAGCGCCCATTCGGCGATCCCGAGTTGTTCCGAAGCGAGGAGTCCCGCCGCGGTCGTGAGCGCCGTGTCCAGCGCGGACGCCGCCGAGGAGTCGGCGACGCGCTTCGCGGCCGCGTTCTCCAAGGTGATGTCGGCGATGCGCCGGGTCAGGTCCAGCGAGATAGCCTCGGTGATCGTCACTTCCGGCGAAGCCGTGTCGACGGTGTAGAGGCCGGGGCCGTCGGGCCCCACCGCCGGGACGACGAGCAGTTCAGCCACCGAAGCGTCGACGACGCTGCGGACCTGGCCGCTGAGCGTGCCGTCCGCCGCCGCGCTGACGGTCGAGGGGAACTCGGCGCCGGGAGCGGTCGACAGCGGGACGGCCAGCGCGCCGATGAGCGTGCCAGCGGCCAGTTTCCCGAGTTTTTCCGCCACTTCCGCCTGCGAAGTGTCGGTCGCCAGCAAGGCGGACGTCGCCAGGACGGCGCTGCCGAGATAGGGGACGGGAGCGACGCTGCGCCCGAGTTCCTCCATCACGACAGCGACTTCACGCGCCGAAGCGCCATGCCCGCCCAAAGCCTCCGGCACGGCGAGGCCCGCCGCGCCGAGGTCGGCGGCGAGCGTGCGCCACAACTTCAGGTCGTACGGTTCCGCCGTCTCGGTCCTGGCGATCAGTGTGGCCGGTTCCGCGCGGTCCTTGAGCAGGTCGCGGACGCTGGCGCGAAGGTCCTCTTCGACCTCGGAATACAGCAGGTCGCTCATCGGGGCAGGTCCTTCCAGGCGACGTCCTTGTCGATCCGCGGCTCGGACGGCAGTCCCAGCACGCGTTCGGCGATGATGTTGCGCAGGACCTCCGAGGTGCCGCCCTCGATCGAGTTCCCCTTCGCGCGCAGGTAGCGGTAGCCGGCTTCGCGGCCGAGGAAGTTCACGCCGTCGGGACGCCGCATCGTCCAGTCGTCGTAGCGCAGGCCTTCCTCACCGAGTAGTTCGATCTCCAGCCCGGACGCGGCCTGGTTCAGCTCGGAGAACGCGACCTTGACCGCCGAACCCTCCGGCCCTGGCGCACCGGCGGCGAGTTGCTGCCGCAGCCGCGAACTCACCAGGCGCAGGCTTTCGCCCTCCACCCACAGTTTCAGCAGACGGTCGTGCAGTTCGGACGTCCGCAGGTCCGGGCGCTCGCGCCAGGTTTCCGCGACGACGCCCACCATTCCGCCGTCACGCGGGAACTCGGCCCCGCCGATCGCGACACGCTCGTTCATCAGCGTGGTCTGCGCGACCTTCCAACCCTCGCCGACCGCGCCGAGGCGGTGCGCGTCGGGGATGCGGACCTCGCTGAGGAAGACCTCGTTGAACTCGGCCTCACCGGTGATCTGGCGCAGCGGCCGGACCTCCACACCCGGCGCGGTCATGTCGCACACGAAGTACGTCATGCCACGGTGTTTCGGCACGTCGGGATCGGTGCGGGTGACCAGGATGGCCCAC
The DNA here is from genome assembly GCF_046269425.1 of Amycolatopsis sp. cmx-11-12. Classification (NCBI taxonomy): domain Bacteria; kingdom Bacillati; phylum Actinomycetota; class Actinomycetes; order Pseudonocardiales; family Pseudonocardiaceae; genus Amycolatopsis; species Amycolatopsis sp. cmx-11-12. The sequence goes on from NZ_JADNQM010000011.1 coordinate 200,043, forward strand.
TGCGACTTGTGCGCGCCCGAAGTCCACACCTTCTGCCCGGTGACCACCCAGTCGTCGCCGTCGCGCACCGCGCGGGTGCCCAGCGCGGCGAGGTCGGAGCCGGCGCCGGGCTCACTGAACAGCTGGCACCACACCTCCCGCTCGGTCCACAGTGGACGAAGGAAGCGCTGGTGCTGCTCCGGGGTACCGAAGGCGAGGATGGTCGGCGCGGCCATGCCGAGGCCGATCCCGATCCGCCGTTTGTCGTTGTCCGGCGCGCCCGCCGCGGCGAGTTCTTTGTCCACAAGGGACTGAAGTGAGCGCGGCGCGTTCAGGCCGCCGAGGCCTTCGGGGAAGTGGATCCACGCCAGCCCGGCGTCGAACCTCGCGTCGAGGAAGTCCTGGCGCGGCGTGCTTTCCGGCGGATACGCGGCCAGCAGGTCGGCCACGCGCCGCTTGAGTTCCTGAGGTGTCGTCACTTCTTGGCCTCTCCGCGGTACTTCTTCAGTTCACGGTGCGCCAGCGAGCGCTTGTGCACCTCGTCCGGGCCGTCGGCCAGCCGCAGTGTCCGCACCTGCGCCCACATCTCGGCGACCGGGAAGTCCTGGCTGACCCCGCCCGCGCCGTGCACCTGCACGGCCTTGTCCAGGATCCACTCGACGGTGATCGGCGTCGAGATCTTGATCGACTGGATCTCGGTGTGCGCGCCCTGGTTGCCGACGGTGTCCATCAGCCACGCGGTCTTGAGCACCAGCAGCCGCTGCTGCTCGATCTTGACCCGCGCCTCGGCGATCCAGTCCTGCACCACGCCTTGTTCGGCGATCGGCTTGCCGAAGGTCTCGCGCGAAAGCGCCCGGCGGCACATCAGTTCCAGCGCGCGTTCGGCCATCCCGATGGCGCGCATGCAGTGGTGGATCCGGCCCGGTCCGAGACGGGCCTGCGCGACGGCGAACCCGTCGCCCTCGCCCGCGATCAGGTTCTCCGCCGGGACACGGGCGTCCTCGAAGACCACCTCGGCGTGCCCACCGTGGTCGCCGTCGGTGTAGCCGAACACGTGCATACCGCGTTTCACGGTCATGCCAGGGGTGTCACGGGGGACCAGGATCATGCTCTGCTGCTTGTGCGCGGGCGCGTCCGGATCGGTCTTGCCCATCACGATGAAGATCTTGCAGTTCGGGTTCATCGCGCCGGAGATGTACCACTTGCGGCCGTTGATGACGTACTCGTCGCCGTCACGCCGGATGCTGGTGGCGATGTTGCGTGCGTCGGAGGAAGCGACGTCGGGCTCGGTCATCGCGAACGCGGACCGGATCTCGCCATCCAGCAACGGCTGAAGCCACTGCTTCTTCTGCTGCTCGGTGCCGAACATGGTGAGGACTTCCATGTTCCCGGTGTCCGGCGCCGCGCAGTTCAGCGCGGTCGGCGCGAGCCGCAGGCTGCGGCCGGTGATCTCCGCCAGCGGCGCGTACTGCAAGTTCGTGAGGCCCGCGCCGTGGTCGCCGGGGAGGAAGAAGTTCCACAGCCCGCGTTTGCGTGCCTCGGCTTTGAGTTCTTCGACGATCGGCGGCTGCGACCATTCACTGTCGCGCTCGGCCAGTTGCTCCTCGAAGACGGCCTCGGCCGGGTAGATGTGCGAATCCATGAACTCGAGGAGTTTCCCCCGCAGTTCCTCGGTTTTCGCGTCGAAGGCGAAGTCCATCTCTATCCCTCTTCCTTGAGAGTCTCGTTGCCGTGCGCGATCAGGGGAACGACGCCGGAGCCGATGTTGTCGAACCCGGCGCCGACGGTCTGCCCCTTGCTGTAGCGGAGGTGGATGCCTTCCAGGATCACCGCGAGTTTGAAGAAGGCGAAGCCCACATACCAGTTGAGCCGGGAGACGTCACGGCCCGAGCGCTCGGCGTACCGGGCGATCACCTCGTCGTTGCGCGGGTAGCCCGGCGCGGAACTGGCGTTGGACACGAACTGCAAGGAGACCTTGTCGCGTTCGGCGTAGGCCACCAGCAGCGCGAGATCGGTCAGCGGATCGCCGAGGGTCGACATCTCCCAGTCCAGCACCGCGGTGATCCGGTCGTCGGCGTTCACCAGCACGTTGTCCAGCCGGTAGTCCCCGTGGATGATCGACGGCTTGCCCGAAACCGGCACCGAACCCGCCAGGCGGTCGTGCAGTGCGTCGACACCGGGCAGATCGCGGCTACGGTTGCCGTCCAGTTGCTTCTTCCAGCGCCGCAACTGGCGTTCCAGGAAGCCTTCCGGACGGCCGAAATCGCCCAGTCCCACCGATTCCGGATCGACGGCGTGCAGTTCGACCAGGGTGTCGACCAGTTCGTCCGCGATCGCCTTCGTCCTGGCGGGGCCCAGCGCGGCCAGTTCGGTGTCCGAGCGGAAGGGGGTGCCCTCCACGAACTCCATCACGTAGAACCGCGAGCCGATGACGTCGGTGTCCTCGCACAGCAGCAAGGTTTCCGGCACCGGGACGGCCGTGCCGTGCAGGCCGGAGATCACCCGGAACTCGCGGCCCATGTCGTGCGCGGTCGGCAGGACGTGGCCCAGCGGCGGGCGCCGGACCACCCAGCGGGACCGGCCGTCGCCCACGATGTAGGTGAGGTTGGACCGGCCCCCTTCCACGACCTGGCCGCTCAGGTCGCCCTGGACGAGCCCCGGCCGGTGCTCGTCCAGGTGGGCCTTGAGCCTCGCCAGGTCGAGGCCCGGCAGGTCGGACTGGTTCATCGTGCCTCCAGCGTCTCGCTTTCCGGTTACAGTACCGACCAGTCGGTATGTCGGATAGTGGTGGTCCGGCGGGGTGCCGGAGGTCACTTTCCTCAGGCGATGAGCCGGACGACCATCTCCGCGACGCACGCCGGTTTGGGCTCGCCGTCGATCTCGATCGTCCACCGGACGACGGCCTGCTTGCCGCCGGTGACGTCGGTGACCTCGACCAGTTCGGCGCCCGCCCGGATCCTCGCGCCCACCTTGACCGGCTGAGGGAAGCGGACCTTGTTGAGGCCGTAGTTGATCCCCATCTTGAGCCCGTTGACCCGGTAGAGCTTCCCGACGAAGCCCGAAATGAGCGACAGCGTCAGGAAACCGTGGGCGATCGGCGCCCCGAACGGGCCTTCGGCCGCCTTCTCGACGTCGACGTGGATCCACTGGTGGTCGTCGGTGGCGTCGGCGAACAGGTTCACCCGGTCCTGGGTGAGCGTCAGCCATTCGCTGTAGCCGAAGTGCTCGCCGACGGCGTTCTCGAACTCCTGCAGGGAGGCGAATTCACGCATGGCTCAGTCCTTCGGTCCGCCGGCGACGTAGATGACCTGGCCGGAGATGAATCCGGCGCCGTCGCTCACCAGGAACGACGCGAGGTTGGCGATGTCGTCGGGTGTGCCGACGCGCTGCACCGGGATCTGCGACGCGGCCGCCGCCTTGAAGTCCTCGAACGACATGCCGACCCGCTCGGCGGTCGCCGCGGTCATGTCGGTGGCGATGAAACCGGGGGCGATGGCGTTCGCGGTGACGTTGAACTTGCCCAGTTCGATCGCGAGGGTCTTGGTGAAGCCCTGCATGCCCGCCTTGGCCGCGGAGTAGTTGACCTGCCCGCGGTTGCCCAGCGCCGAGGTGCTGGACAGGTTGACGATGCGGCCCCACTTCTCCTGCGTCTGGTACTTCTGCACCTCGCGGGTCATCAGGAACGAGCCCTTCAGGTGCACGCCCAGCACCGAGTCCCAGTCCTGTTCGGTCATCTTGAACAGCAGGTTGTCGCGGGTGATGCCGGCGTTGTTGATCAGCACGGTCGGCGCGCCGAGTTCCTCTGCCACCCTGGTCACCGCAGCCTCGACCTGCGCGGCGTCGTTGACGTCCAGCGCGACGCCGACGGCCTTGCCGCCCTCGGCGACGATCGCTTCGGCTCCCTGCTTGACGCCCGCCTCGTCGAGGTCCAGCAGGCCGACGGCGAACCCGTCGGAAGCGAGCCGCTTGGCAACGGCCGCGCCGATGCCGCGGCCTGCGCCGGTGACGATCGCTACGCGGGAGGGGTGTTCGGTCACGGGGGACTCCTCGTCGTCGAGTGGAAGTGACGCCGAGTCTGCCGTACTAAGCGGTTGCTTTCCAGAGGAGACCGAGGGATACGTCCCCCACTCCCTGCCCCCTTCAACGTATAACGCACTGGGGGGCTTGCGGCAAGACCCGGGTGATGCCGCAGAATCGCCCGCCGTACTCGAAAAACACGGAGGGTGAACAACACATGGGCGGCTACGTACTCGGGTTCCAGGAGATCGACCGGACGCGGGTCGCGGTCGTCGGCGGCAAGGGCGCGCACCTGGGAGAGCTTTCGCGGATCGAAGGCGTCCGGGTGCCCGACGGTTTCTGCGTGACGACGGACGCCTTCCGGCGGATCCTGGCGGACGCGCCGTCGATCGGCGATCAGCTGGACCGGCTGTCGCGCCTGAACCCGGACGACCGGGAGGCCCTCCGCTCGCACAGCGCGGAGATCCGGCGGACCCTCGAAGAGATCGTCATCCCCGACGACCTGGCGGCCGCGATCACCGGCGCGCTCGCCGGGCTCGGAGAGCAGGCCGCGTACGCCGTCCGATCGAGCGCGACGGCGGAAGACCTGCCGACGGCCTCGTTCGCGGGCCAGCAGGACACGTACTTGAACGTCGTGGGGGCGGCGGAGATCCTGCGGCACATCAGCCTCTGCTGGGCGTCGCTGTTCACCGAGCGGGCCGTGACCTACCGGCTGCGGAACGGCTTCGGCCACCGGAAGGTCGACATGGCCGTCGTCGTGCAGCGGATGGTCTTCCCGCTGGCGGCAGGCGTCCTCTTCACGGCCGATCCCGTCACGTCCAACCGGAAGGTCTCGTCCGTGGAGGCCGGCTACGGCCTCGGTGAGGCGCTGGTCTCCGGCCTGGTGAACTCGGACAGCTACCAGGTACGTGACGGCGAGATCGTCGCCAACATGGTCGCGACGAAGCAGCGCGCACTCCACGCCTCACCGGGTGGCGGGACACAGGAACAGCCGATCGAGCCTGGCCAGCAGGAGCAACCGGCGTTGACGGACGCGCAGGTCGTGCGGCTGGAGCGGCTGGGACGGCGGATCGAAGCGCATTTCGGCCGCCCCCAGGACATTGAATGGTGCCTGGCCGATGACGAGTTCCAGATCGTCCAGAGCCGTCCGATCACCACGTTGTTCCCCGTCCCGGAGGTCGACGACGAGGCCAACCACGTCTACGTCTCCGTCGGCCATCAGCAGATGATGACCGACGCCATGAAGCCACTGGGGCTCTCCTTCTGGCAGATGACGACCCCTCGGCCCATGTCGGAGGCGGGCGGCCGCCTGTTCGTGGACGTCACCGGGATCCTGTCCGCGCCGACGAGCCGCGCCGGTTTCCTGGACGTCATGGGGAAATCCGATCCGCTGATGGGTGACGCGCTGCGGACCGTCCTCGACCGCGACGGCTTCATTCCGTCGGTTCCGGACGACGGGGCCGGCCAGCAGATCCCCGGCGTCGAGCCCGCCACGATCGAGACCGATCCGGCCGTCGTCACCGAGCTGATCGGGCTCAGCGAGGACTCCATCGCCGCGGTGAAACGCGACATCCGGACGAAGTCGGGCTCGGAGCTGATCGACTTCATCCTGGCGGACATGCAGGAGCTGCGGCGGATCCTGTTCGAGCCGCGGAGCCATCAGGTGATCATGGCGGGGATGCAGACGACGTGGTGGCTCAACGAGCATTTGCGGGAGTGGCTGGGCGAGAAGAACGCGGCCGACACGCTCACCCAGTCCGTGCCGCACAACGTCACGTCGGAGATGGGGCTGGCACTCCTCGACGTCGCGGACGCGATCCGCCCGCATCCCGAGGTCGTCGCCTTTCTGCACGAGGTCGAGGACGAGGACTTCCTGGACGAGCTGGCCGGGCTCGCGGGCGGGCCGGAAGCACGAGACGCCATCGAGGCTTATCTCGACAAATACGGCGTGCGCTGCGTCGGTGAAATCGACATCACGAGGCCTCGGTGGAGCGAACGTCCCACGACGCTCCTGCCGCTGATCCTCGCCAACGTCAAGAACTTCGAGCCGGGCGCCGGTGAACGCCGGTTCGAGCAAGGGCGGCAGGAGGCGCTGGCGAAGGAACAGGAACTGCTGGAACGCTTGCGGACCCTGCCGGACGGGGAGGAGAAGGCCGACGAAACCCGGCGGATGATCGAGCGCGTCCGGACGTTCAGCGGGTACCGGGAGTATCCGAAGTACGGCATGGTCAGCCGCTACTTCGTGTACAAGCAGGCGTTGCTGGCCGAGGCCGAGCGACTGGTGCGGGACGGCCTGCTGGGGGAGCGGGAGGACATCTTCTTCCTGCGATTCCAGGAACTCCAGGAAGTCGTGCGCACGAACCAGGTCGACGACGAGCTCATCCGACAGCGCAAAGAAGCATTCAAGTCCTATGAAACGCTTACGCCGCCCCGGGTGTTCACTTCGGACGGTGAGGCCGTCGCCGGAACGTACCGGCGCGACGATCTGCCGTCCGGCGCGCTGGTCGGCCTGCCGGTTTCCGCCGGGACCGTCGAAGGGCGGGCGCGGGTCATCCTGGACATGGCTGACGCCGACCTCGAACCGGGCGACATCCTGATCACGGCCTACACGGACCCCAGCTGGTCGCCCCTGTTCGTCGCGATCACGGGCCTGGTGACGGAAGTCGGGGGCCTGATGACCCACGGCGCGGTGATCGCCCGCGAGTACGGCCTGCCCGCCGTCGTCGGAGTCGAGCGCGCGACGAAGACGATCCAGGACGGGCAGCGGATCCGGGTGAACGGAACCGACGGATACATCGAGATCCTCTAGCCCGGAGGCGTAACTCACGTGCTCAAGCACGTAACTCACGTGCTTGGACACCGCACTCGCGTGCCTGAAGACCGAACTCGCGTGTGCGGGTTCTGAGCACGCGAGTTCCGTCTCTGAGCACGTGAGTGCGGTACTCAAGCACGCGAGTCACGCCGTGTCGTCCGCGGAACTAGCCCGCGCGCCTGCCGAGGACGTCGGTGATCAGCTGCCGCAGTTCGCCACCGTGCCACGAACTGGGCGAGAACCGCTCCTGCGCGATTCCTTCCCAAGGCTCGCCGTCGTCCAGCGAGATGCCTTCCGCACCGGGAACGAAGGTGCCGATCTCCTGGGCGGCGATCCCTTCCCCGGCAAGGGTTTTCTTGGCGAGTTCGACGTCCTGCGGCCGCACGGCGACCACGAGTGTCCAGTCACCCCAGGCCTGCGCGAGTTCGAACCGGCCGAGCCCGGACTGCGCGCAGACGTCGGCGGGCGCGTCGTCCAGTCGGATGTCCGTGGTGATCCGCGCGCCGAGACCGTTGGCGCCGCAGAGGCTCCGCACGGTCGGGAAGAGACCATCCGACACGTCCATCGCGGCACGGGCCAGCCCGGTCGTGGCGAGCATTCGTCCGGCGGTCACCTGCGCCATCGGACGGCAGGCGCGTTCGCGGATCTCGGCGGCGAGCGACTCGGGGAGCCGAGCCTGTTCTTCGACGAGCAACGCGTACGCCCAGAGGTAGCCAGGAGAACCGACCAGCAGCAGGCGATCGCCGGCCTCGGCGCCCGTGCGGCCGAGCCTGCTCCCGGGGACGCACCGGCCGATGGCGGTCGCGGAGAGTTGCCGGACCGGGCCGTCCCGGAGGTCGCCGCCGACGACCTTCGTTCCCTGCGCCAGGGCACAGTCGTCCACACCGTCGAGGAGCCGCCGGAACTCGCCAGCCGTGGTCGTCTTCGGCAGGGTGTAGTTGACGACCAGCCCGAGCGGAGTGGCGCCCGCCGCCGCCAGATCGGACAGGTTGATCGTCGCCAGCAGCCAGCCGGCGTGATACGGGTCCGTTTCACCCAGAATGGTGACCAGCGGGGTGGGGCAGCTGTCGGTGGTGGCGACCAGTTCACCGCGAAGCCCTTCCGGGGCATCGAGGACGGCGCAGTCGTCACCGAACCCGCGGACACCGCCGTAGCGCGGCCGCAGGATGTGCTTCAGGATCGCGTGTTCCCCGAGGTCGCCGAGGCGGACGTCGTCGCCGACGGGGGAGATCTCAGTTACGCCCGACATGATCCGCCAATCGGGACGGGGCCACGGTGTGGTCGCTGGAGTAGTTGTGCGGCAGGGTGCCGTAGGGCTGATCGCTGCCGGTGGAGGCGAACAGCATGAGGTTGCAGATCCGCGCGCCGGGATGCAGGAGCACCGGATGCCGCAGGTGGTTCACGATCTCCAGGGTCAGCACGGCGCCGTTCTCACTGCCGAAACCGGGACTGACCTGACCGCACAGGACGACACTGACGCCGAGCCGCGCGTAGTCACTCGTGCCGTCGACGAGACCGGCGAGTTTCCCCGAAAGCCCGATCTTCTCCAGCGTCGGCGCGAGAACGACCTCGCCGGGTTCGACGCACAGCCTGCCTTCGGCGTCGAGTTCCTTCGGCCGGAGTTCCGGATAGGTGCTCCGGTCGGCGATGTCGACGGTTCCGGTCGACTCCAGCGCGAACGCCTCATGGCCGAGCCGGAGGCTGATCGCGGCGGGCCGGACGAGGGCGGGCTCGAACGGGGTGATGGTGAGTTCCCCGTTCCGGTGCGCGCGTTTGATCGCCCGGTCGGTCAGGATCCCGCGGCGCAGGGTCAACGGCATGACGCCACCGCCTTCGCGACGGCACCGACGAGCACCCGGAAATCGGCCTCGGTCAGCTCGCCGTTGGGCTGGTCGTCGGTCTGGCCCGGCTCGCAGTAGACGACGGTGGTGGGGGTGCGATGCGGGCCCTGGATCACCACCGTCGCGGTCAATCCCGCGTCGATCGGCCGGACGGTGTGCACGACGTCGGTGTCACACGCGTAGACCTCGCCGCGCCGGACGTGCGGGATCTTCTCGACCGCGAGCCGGGCTTCCCCGTCGGCGAGCAGAGCGGCCGGATTCGCCGGATCGGCACCGTAGCGGTACCGGTCGTGCGCTTTCCCGCCTTCGGTCGTTTCGCGGTACTCGACCATGTGCATGCCTTCGCCCGCGATGATGGTCGAAGCGAACTCCCACCGGTGGCTGTGCGGATTGGACTCGCCGCGGGACGGCTCCTCGGATTCCGGCCAGACGTGGAGCCGGATCCGGAAATCGGCGGAGGCGTGGAGCACCATTTTGGCGAACCCGTTGGGGTGCCAGTAGGAACGCTTCGCCGCGGCACGGACGGCCTCTTCGTCGTCGAGGATTTCCTCAAGCCACGAAAGGAAAGTGCCGGGGTCTTCCTGGACCCGGTGCGCCACCGTGCGCAGCCAGGGCAGGTCCGCGTCGCCGTCGCGGGGTCGCGTGCCGGTGACACCGCGGAGGAACGCGGGCGGAGTGTCGATCATCAAGTCGTACCTGGGGTTCCGGGAGGGCTGAGCGGGGGCGCGGCGACGGCGAGCGCGGCCGCGCGGAGGGCTGTGACGGCGTCCAGCGTCTGCCAGATGGGTAGGTCCCCGCTTCCCCAGGCCCACAGCCCTTGATCGGCGTCATAGCGCTCCCAGAGGGTTCCGAGCGCCCGGTTGAGCCGGGGGAGTGGCAGGAAGGGGGCGGTGGCGAGTGCTTGGACGACCCAGGCGGAGGTGAAGTGCCGGATGATGATCCGGGTCGTTCCGTCACCGTCGGGACGAGGCCTTTCGAGATCCTCGGCCACGCCGTCGTCCGAATGCGAGCGGTCGATGAGCCATTGTGTGGCTTCGTCGGCCGCCTCCCGGACGTCGTTGCGATCTTCACGGCTGCGCAGCACGTCCCGCAGAGCGACGACCGACCGCGCGGTGTGCACCACCGAAGCCTCCGGGGCGACGAGGCCTGCTTCGTTCTTCTCCGGCCACAGCTGTGAGCCGTCGAAGTCGAGCCGGGCCGCCAGGAGGGCGTCGATCAGCCGGTCGGTCAGCGGGGCGTCCGGCCGCAGCCGGACCGCCGTGTGCAACACGGCGGACAAAAGGTACGGGCGGGTCCGGCTGTACGGGTCGAGCGACCCCTCGAGCAGGTCCAGCCCTTCGTCGGCGGACATGGTGCTGGTGCGGAAAAGCGCGTCCACCACCGACGCGGTGGTCTCCGGCCGCTTGCCGCCCGCGCGGCCTCGCCAGCCGTGTTCCGCTTGCAGGTGGTAGAGATCTTCGGCCAGCGTATGTAGGTCGATGTAGGGATCGCCTACCACCAGCATCGCGTTGATCCCGTAGGCGGTGCTGAGCGCCTTCGGGCCGGTGGTCTTCTGCAGGTTGTGCCGCCAGCCGAGCGGCTTGCCACTGTCGTCGCGGATCAGGTGATCGGCGAGTCTGGCGCCGACGGTGTGGAAGACCTGCAACAGGGAACGGGAGGTCTCGACGACGCCCGCGTCACCGACGGTGGACGGCGTGTGGTCCTGGGGCGATCGCGCCGTCTCCACCAGCTTGAACAGCGCGTTCGCGGCACGGAAGTGGTCGTCGAGCTGACGTGCGTTGTGCGTCGACGGCAGGTATTTGCCGGTCTCCCACTGGGTCAGGTTCGCCCTCGTGACCCCGATGATCCTGGCGGTCTGTGCCTGCGTTTCCCCCGCGGCCTTGCGCAGTCGCCGCAGCTCGCGTCCGACACCTGATGCGGTAACGGTTTCCGCATCAGGACTTACCGGCCGGTCCCCGGCCGATGTAGGCTTCATGTAGGCACTAGACACGGGCTTACCTACCTCGCGTAGGCAATGTAGGGCGGTGACTGAACGTGCACACAACGGGGAGAGTACAGCAAGAGAATCGGACCGCGCTGGCGCGTCGGTCAAGGTCGTGTCACATCGTGTCGAACGCTCCAGTCCGACTTGTTCTGCCTGGTCCCGGCGTGCGCGACCCACCTGGCGGCAGGGGCCGGTACGACCCGGGCGCGATCGGAAAGCGGATGCTGTCAGCCATGTGGAAGTGACGCTGCGCATCCGAGCCGGTTCGAGCCGTCTGCGGGCCACACGAATGTCGTAGTAGGCGTCGTGTGTGCCGACCCGAGTCCGAGCTTCGCCGCATCGGGGGTGAACTCCATGACCCACCACGAGTACCACACGGACGTACCTCGATCTTGGTTCGATCGGCTTCTCGAACGCTTCCACAACTGGCTTTTCGCGACAGACGAAGACGCGAGGGCCGCCGCGCGCGGCTGGCAGGTGACTCGCGTGCCGAAGAGCAGGCGCCGCGTCTACCGCGATCCCCGCTGGGACACCGTGCACGCGTGCGAACCCTGCGGAGGCACGGGCTGGTGGCCCTACGAGGACGCCGTATGCCCGGACTGCGCCGGTGCCGGCGTCGTCCGCTCCATTCCCGCGGCGGCGGTGTCCGCCGAACAAACCGCCGGACGGACAGGAGGAAGGTCATGAGCCGTTGGCAGGAACCTCAGGCGATCGCCGAGCTGGCCCGCGAGGTCACGGTGGTCAGGAGGCCCAACCCGTTCACCGCCCTTTATCACTGGCGCTACGAGATCGGCGCGCTGCTCGTCGTCCCGTATGCGCTGTTCACCCTGTTCCAGGCCGTCGGCCCGATCTGGGCAGCGGTCGTGCTGTTCTGTGTCGCCAACTGGTTGTTCTACTGGCGCTCGGCGCGCGGGTTCATCCGTGACCGGCTCCGGTCGGTCGTGGTGCAACACCGGCTGCGGACCGGATTCGCCCGTGCGCGGGTGTGCACGCTCGACGGCAAACTGCCGGTGATCCTGTGGACCAGACCACGGGGTGACGAAATCGAGATCACGGTGTTCTGCCCGGCAGGGGTCGGCTACGAGCGCATCGAGCAGCGGCGGGCACTGCTCGCCGCTGCGTGCTTCGCCACCGACGTCCATGTGTACCGCCATCACAAGCGGGCCAACGTGGTGCACCTGTCGGTCTGCACCGCGCGCTTGCGCAAGGACGACGACGAGGACGGTGCCGATCTCGCGCCCGGAGTGGCTCCCGCGCGGCGATGAACGCGTCCGCTCAGGACGCGACCTGCAAGGCCTCGGGCTCGGTCGTGACCACTCGGGCCGGGATCAGGAGTGACGCCAGCGCGATCAGCCCGGTCAACGCCATCGCGCGTTCGACCAGCCCCAGCGGGATCGCCTGCCACCACGGCCTGCCGCCGTTCATCGAGACCACGATCGCCCCGAGGATCACGCCGAACCAGGCCAGCGCCGCCACCGCCAGGACCCGCGTCACCACGCGGCGCGCGGGAGAGGAGGGGAAGACGGCCTTCGCGGCGAAATACACGGCGAGCGGCAGGCAGACGAAGGCCACGACGCTCGCGATCCGGTGCACGGTCCCGCCGGTGCTCGGCCCGATCGCCCAGTTGTTCTTGGGGAACGCCACGATCACCACCAGGCTCAACGTCCAGAGCGCGCAGAAGACCGACGCCGCGGAGAGCGCGGGGAGATGCTTGCGGCGGATCAGCGCGCCGAAGCCGATCGCCGAGCCGAACGCGACCAGCAGGACCGCGACGTCGAAGATCCATTTGTTCTCACTCAGCGCGTATTCGCTGATGGTGCGGCGGACCGGGCTGATGTCGCTGGTGGCGGGGAGGACCTGCAACAGCAGGATCAGCAGCGCTCCGCCGGCGACCGAGACCACGGCGGCCAGCAGGGCCAGCGGGGGCCTGGCGGTGACCTGAGGCGTCGTCATGGTTGAAAGGTAACCACCCAACCTGAAGGTTTTCTTAGGCCGAGCTGTCGGAATCGACAGGAAAGGCCCATCCTCCGGCGCACGTGGTGGTGATCGTTCCGGCACGGTCGGTGAGATCGTTGGGCCGAAAGGGGTGCAGACGACTTGTGGCGGGTCCCTCGGATGGGGTCGCGGGTCTAGGGTCTCGCTACCGGTGACCTCACCCGGTCACCGGAGGCGTCCAAGGAGGTCAGTCTGTGGGCTATTCACCAAACCGGCGAAGAGCGGGATGGACGGCGGCGACTCTGGTGCTCGCCGGCACCTTCGTGGCACTTCCGTCGGCCACGACGGCGGGTGCCGCGGACAACGTGGTGCGAGCCAACCAGGCCGTGCCACGTTCCTGTTTCGCCGCGTTGCAGAAGCCGGGCACGTCCGGCGCCGATCGCCGCGAGTTCACGTCCACAGTAGACGGTCTGCTGCAGGCGCGCCTCGCGCCGCGCGGCGGCAACGAGGGCGACTGGGACCTCGCGGTCTTCGACAAGGCCACCGGCGCCGTGGTCGCCGCGTCCGCCGCGTTGCGCAGCCACGAGCTCGCCGAAGGATTCGTGAAGAAGGACCAGAAACTGGTCGTGCAGACCTGCCGGTACGACGGGCGGACGCGCGAGGCGGTACTGGGAGTCGACTTCCTCGCGCTCACGCCGCAGGGCACGCCCACCGGTGCCCCGCCCGCGCCGCAGCGCGCCGAACTGGTCCGGGTCGAGACCCCGGCCAAGCAGGACAAGGACAAGCTGCTCCGGCTCGGCCTCGACGTCACCGAGAAGGCCGACGCCACCGGCGTCCAGGTCGTCCTCGCCAACGACGCCGACCGCAAGACGCTGGCAGACAACGGCTTCAAGTCCAAGGTGATCGACGCCGACCTTTCGGCGAGGTCGATCCAGAACGCCAAGACCGACCGCGAGTACGCCGCGAAGACGCCGGGGTCCACCCTGCCGTCCGGGCGCACGAGCTACCGGCACCTCTACGACTACCAGTTCGAGGTCAAGGAACTGGCCCGCAAGAACCCCAAGCTCGTCACGGCGTTCACGCTGCCGCAGCCGACCTGGGAAGGCCGCGACGTGATCGGCATCGAGGTCGCGAGCGACGTCAAGAACGTCATGGACGGCAAGCCCGTCAACTTCACCATGGGTGTGCACCACGCCCGGGAGTGGCCCGCCGGTGAGCACGCCATGGAGTGGGCGATCGAGCTGGTCAAGGGCTACACCGGCAACAACCCCGAAATCCGCGGCCTGGTCGGCCGGACGCGCAACATCATCGTGCCGATCGTCAACCCCGACGGCTTCGAAATCTCCCGTGAGGCCGAGCCCAAGGGCGACTTCTCGCGTTTCGACTACGAGATGAAGCGCAAGAACTGCAACGTCAACGACTCGCCGAAGGAATTCGCGACCGGCGTCTGCAAGGCCAACCCCGCCGGCCGTGAACGCGGCACCGACCCGAACCGCAACTACGCGGGCTTCTGGGGCGGCGCCGGCGCGTCGACCTTGTGGCGCAGCGACACGTTCCGCGGCTCCGGCCCGTTCTCCGAGCCCGAGACGCAGAACATCCGCTCGATCGTGTCCAACCGCCAGGTGACCAACCTGATCACGCTGCACACCTACTCGAACCTGATCCTGCGGGTTCCGGGTGTCGCCGCCGTCCGCCCGCCGCTCGACGAGCCGGCGTACAAGGCGCTCGGCGACAAGATGGCCTCGCGCAACGGATACACCAGCCAGCCGGCGTGGGCGCTCTACGACACGACCGGTTCGACCGAGGACTGGTCGTACTGGGCGACCGGTGGCTGGGGCTTCACCTTCGAGGTCGGCCCGAACGAGTTCCACCCGCCGTTCTCCGACGGTGTCGTCGCCGAGTACACCGGCGTCGCCCCCGCGGCGGGCGCGGGCAAGGGCGGCAACCGCGCGGCGTTCGTCGACATGCTGGCGAACACCGCCGACCCCGCGGCCCACTCGACGCTGATCGGTACGGCGCCGAAGGGCTACCAGCTGAAGCTGCACAAGACGTTCCAGACGCCGACCTCGTCGGTGGTGCAGCCGGACGGCTCGACGAAGCCGCCGATCTACGTGACCGACAACCTGAACTCGTCGCTGGCTTCGACCGGCGGCCGGTTCGCGTGGTCGATCAACCCGTCGACCCGCCCCTACGTCGCGGGCCGCTACGGCCGCGAGCCGCAGGGCCCGGCGCAGCACGCGATCCAGGCCACCAACCCGGCCGGGGTCCCGGCGATCAACACGAACTACCCGACGGACCCGACTTCGGAGAGCTTCACCTTCCACGTCGACGGACTCCCGAAGGTGGACAACGGGAAGTTCAGCGTCGACGTCAAGTGGGCCAGCCCGGACACCGACTGGGACCTGTACGTCTTCGACGCGGCGGGCAACATGGTCTCGTCGTCGGCGAACGGCGGGACCACGGAAGAGCACGCGATCCTGTACGACCCGCCCGCCGGGGACTACCGGGCCGTGCTGGTCAACTTCTCGCAGGCCAACCCGTCCACTGTGGACGATTGGACCGGCGGCGTGTCGTTCCAGTCGCCGATCCCGCCGACCTACGGCCCCAAGGAGGCGTACCAGCTGACCTGTACGTCGCCGAAGGGTAAGCTCGTCGGGCTGGCGGACGTCTACATCGACCGCGGCCAGACGGTCGACGTCGGTGAAGTCTGCACCCGTTCCGCGCGCGCCGCGAAGGAGCGCTCGGGCCGGTAGTCGTCAGTTTGCGCGTGAAGGCCCCCTTCCCTCGGCTCAGCCGAGGGAAGGGGGCCTTCACGCGGGACGGGGCGCCGGAGCTCAGCCGGTGCCGACCACCCGGTCCCGCACCACCCGCATCGTCGCCGAGTCCACAGTGGACGGCTCGGTCGCCAGCCAGCCGCCGATCTCGTGCAGGAACTGTTCCGGCGTCATCGGCGGCGCGGGCGAGGGATCCTCGAGGTCCGTGGTGATCTCGCCGGTCCGGCTCGGGTACACGATCATCGCCCCGCGCAACGCGACTCCCGGCAGGATCCGCCGGTACTCGGCGAGACTTTCGGCCAGCCGGCTCCCACCGCCGCGGAAGGCGCGGCCGTTGCGCAGGAGGCGGTCGTCGTCCGCGGTTTCGTAGTGCCCGGGCAGCCACAACTTCGATTCGATGAGCACGAGCCGCTTTCCGCACAACACCGCGTGGTCGACGTCGGCGAACACCGAGTCCGGCCAGGAGAGGCCGTGGAAGATACGGGCGCCGGGCAGCCGGGTCAGGTAGCGCTCGAGCAGGTCGGCGGTGAGCCGCTCGGCGAGTTCGTGGGTTTCGGTGCCGGGGGTGCCGAATACGCGTTTCCCGCCGAATTCGGCGGCGAACCGGTTCTTGGCGCGGGAAGCGGCGAGGTAGCCGCGCGCGAGTCGTTGTACCAGGAGGGCGGTGCCCGCGGTCAGGATCAGCCAGACGATCAGGGTGGGGGCCGAGAAGCCGACGCCGGTCAGCACCGGCAGCAGGACCAGCACCATCCCGCCGACCGCCGCCACGACCGGGGTGTGCCCGGGGCCGCGCCGCCGTCCGTGGCGCACGCGCCCGTCCTGCGCGGCGAATTCCCACCATTCGAGGTCTTCCGGATCGATCACGACCTGCTCGGGCTCATAGCCCGGTTCTTCGCCGAAGCGACGTCTCGGCCGCGGCCGGATCGGCACGCGCACGGAGCGGCCGCCCGCGTCGTAGCCCGAGCGCCGCAGTGGATCGCTGAGGGTGTCGTAGGCCTCGCGGACCAGCTGGAACGTGAGCGCCGAGCCCCCGGCGTCCGGGTGATGCGACTTCGCGAGCCGCCGGTACGCGGTTTTGATCTCGTTGACCGAGGCGGCCTTGCCCACGCCGAGCACCTCGTAGTAGTCGACATCGGGCACGGGCGGGTTCACCTCCAAAGGGCCGGGCCGCAACACTATTCGGCCGCCGCCGGGCATCCGCAACCACCTCCGCGGCGCGTCGGGGTGACCTCGCGGTCATACTGTTTCGCCTGTGGCGGAACGAGGTCCACTTCCGCTGCGTCCTGGATATCGTGGAGATCGACAGCGCACGAGGAAGGACAACGGTGGGAGAACCGATTACCGGCACGGCCGCGGGGGTACCGTTCACCGCGTTGCCGCCATCGGCCGAGGTCAGCGGCCCCGCGCCGGTGGTCGTCGCCTGGCACATGATCGACGCGCCCCGCTCCGACGCCGCGTTCGCGGCCGCGTTGCCGCTGGATGGGGTGCCGGCATGGCGGGTTTACCTCGGAATGCCGTTGTGCGGCGCGAGAATGATCGACGGCAGCATGGACGCCGTCGTCGAACGAGCCGTCCGTGACGCGATGCTCGCCTACATTGACCCGATCGCCGCGCAGGCGGCGCTGGAGTTCCCCGCCGCGCTCGCCGAACTGCGGGAACGCTTCGGTTTCGACACTTCCCGGATGGCCGTCGTCGGTGGCTCGCTCGGCGGTGCCGTGGCGCTGGAGATCCTGGCCACGCGGGAGATCCCGGTCCGTGCCGCGGCGCTGGTCAACCCCGCCGTGCGGGCGCGTTCGGTGATCGGCGTGGTGGAAGGCCTGCTGGAGCAGCCTTATCCGTGGAACGACGAGGCGGACCAGGCGGCGGATCAGCTCGACTTCGTCGCACGATCGGGTGAAATATCGGCGCGGGAAACGCAAGTTCCCTTGTTGCTCGTCAGCGGGGAGGACGACTTTCCGTCGTTCCGCGCCGATGCCGACGACCTCGCCGCCGCGCTGCGCGGGCGGTACACCCGTCCGGACGACGTCCACCTGACCCGGGTGCCCGATCTCGCGCATCCGCTGGCCGAAGACCCGGGTATCGAACCCGCGCCGCAGCTGCCGATCGCGAAGGTGGTCGACGACGCGATCACCGAATGGCTGGTGCGCCACCTGGATTAGCAGGCGGCGGGCGGCGCGGACCGGGCGGGACCGAATTCCAGCCGCAGTTTGTCGGTCTTCGGGATCACGAACGCGACCCCGGTGTCCGCCCGCCAGCCCGACGGAACGAACACGTACTGGCCACCGGACTGAAGCAGCAGTTTCAGCCCGGTGTACCGGTATTTGTAGGCGGCGCCGGGATCCGCGCATTTCACCTGAAGGACGCCGCCCGCGGTGAGGTTGAGGCTTTCGGCGCTGTAGAGCGTCGCAGCGGGCCGTGCGGGGAGCTGCGCCGCGACCTCGAAACCACGCCGTGTACCGACAGCGGCCGAATAGTCGCTGACGGCCCAGAACAGCCCGATGCTGACCAACGCGTAACCCAGGACGAGCTCCAGCAGGCTCGATCGCAGCGTCGAAGCCCAGTGCCGCCAAGCGAACAGCAGCATCAGCACGCCGAGCGCGAAGCCGAGTCCCGGCAGGCCGGGGCGGTCGCGGAACGGCTCCGGGTTCAGCGTGACGAGCACGGTCGAGATGATCAGCAGGGCACCGAGCCCGGCCGCGATCGGGGCGCAGATCCGGAGCAGCCGGGCCCAGGAGTGCTCGGCGAGGCGCAGCCGCAGGATCCGGACGGCGATCACGAAACCGAGCACCGCTCCCGCGGCGCCCGCCAGCGGCAGGTACAGGCCGTCGACACCACGCGCGAAGATCTCGTCCGGGGTCTGGGCGAGAAGTGTGTAGTGCACGCGGAAGTACGCGAAGAGCACCTGCGTCTCGACGAGGCCGAAGAAGTACAGCAGCGCGGTGAGCAGGGTCGTGTTGGCCAGTACCGCGCCGACCAGCTTGAGCGCCTGCGGCGGCCCGGGGTCCGGCTCGCCTGTCCGGGGCTCCGGTCGCCGCAGGCCGCGCCGCGCGGTCATCCCGACGTGGTCTCGGCTGGTTGTTCGCTGGTGGACGCCGGGCTTTCCGAGGTCGTGGTCTCCTCGGTGACCTCGGGCGCGCACGCCTTGGCCTTGACCGTCACCGTCCCGCCGGGTTTGACCGGGGACAGGGTGATGCTCGCGGTGCAGCCGCCCGAACCGACGATCACGACCTTCACTCCGCACAGCTTCGGTCCGCAGACCTTCCTGATGTCGTCCTCGATATCCGACTTGGCGGTCTTCGGCGCGGCGCCGAGGCGGGTGTGGTCGTAGATGATCGGGCTGCCGGGTACACCCGGCTTCGGGTCGTCGGTGCGGCCGCCGCCCCCGCCGGACGTCGCGCCGGAGGACGCCGTCGGAGCGACCTCCGTTGTCACCCCGCTGTCCGTCGTCAGATCCGCCGGAGCGGTGTCACGGGGAGTGGACGTGTCGCCGCAGCCCGCCGTGAACCCGAGGGCGACGATCGCCATCATCGCGCTGAACAGCCGTTTCATGGACCTCACCGTCCTTGGAAGACGTCCTTCTGGGTAAGGACGCGGAATGACGGCCCCCTGATACATCCCGGCTTGGTCCGTTCGGGGGTATTTCGCTGATCCCGCCCTTTCGGGCAATTCCGGGTGGACCAGTGCGCGACAACTTCGCCGCCTGGACTTCCGACACGCCCCAAATTATGTTAAGAAACTTTACTAACTAATAGGGAGGCGCGTTTTGAGTTCACCCCCGCAGCCGGGGCTCGAGCGGAAGATCGGGCCGCTGCAGGCGACCGCCATCAACATGACCCAGATGTGCGGGATCGGCCCGTTCGTCACCATTCCCGCGATGGTGGCGACCCTCGGCGGCCCGCAGG
This sequence comes from Amycolatopsis sp. cmx-11-12, assembly GCF_046269425.1. NCBI lineage: Bacteria > Bacillati > Actinomycetota > Actinomycetes > Pseudonocardiales > Pseudonocardiaceae > Amycolatopsis > Amycolatopsis sp. cmx-11-12. Next base: position 219,287 of record NZ_JADNQM010000011.1, read on the forward strand.
CCATGTTCGGCTGGCTCATCGGCGCGGTCATCGCGCTGGCCGACGGCCTGATCTGGGCCGAACTCGGCGCGGCCCTCCCTGGTGCCGGCGGCACCTACGTCTACCTGCGCGAAGCGTTCGGCGCCCGGACCGGCAGGCTCATGCCGTTCCTGTTCGCCTGGAGCGCGGTGCTGTTCATCCCGCTGATCATGTCCACCGGCATCATCGGGCTCGTCCAGTACCTCGGCTACCTGATCCCGGGGGTGGCGGACGAGGGCGGCACCACCGGACTCGGCAAGATCATCGGGCTCGGCGTCATCGTGCTGGTCGTGCTGGCGCTGTTCCGGCGGATCGGCGAGATCGGGAAGCTGACCACCGTCCTGTTCGCGATCATGTTGTTCGCCGCGCTTTCGGTGATCGTCGCGGCCTTCACGCATTTCGACGGCGCGCAAGCGTTCGCCTTCACGCCGGGGGCGTTCTCGTTCGGCGGCGGCGCGTTCTGGGCCGGGCTCGGCGCGGGCCTGATCATCGCCATCTACGACTACCTCGGCTACAACACCAGCGCCTACCTCGGCGGCGAGGTGCGTAACCCGGGCCGGACGCTGCCACGGTCGATCATCTTCTCGATCCTCGGCATCATGAGCCTGTACTTCCTGCTTCAGCTCGGCGTGCTCGGCTCGATCCCGCTGGAGGAGCTCAAGAGCGCGACGTCGGTCGCCTCCACCGTGCTGGAACAGGCGTGGGGGACGGGCGCGGCCAAGGTCATCACCGTGTTCATCGTGATCGCCGCGATCGGATCGGTGTTCGCCGGTCTGCTCGGCGGCTCGCGGGTCCCGTTCGAGGCCGCGCGCGACAAGGTGTTCCTGCCGGTGTTCGCCAGGCTTCACCCGAAACTGAACCTGCCGACCGCCGGTGTGCTGACGATGGGCGTCATCGCCGCGATCGGCTCGCTGTTCACGCTGACCGCGGTGATCAACGCGGCGGTGACGGTGCTGGTCCTCATCCAGTCGCTCGCGCAGGTCGCGGCGATCGTGGTGCTGCGGCGACGGCGTCCGGAGCTGGACCGGCCGTACCGGCAATGGCTCTATCCGATCCCGACGATCATCGCGTTGCTCGGCTGGGTCTACATCTACTTCTCGGCCACCTGGCTCTCGATCGGGCTTTCGGTGGGATGGATCGCGCTCGGGGTGGCGGCGTTCCTCGCCTACGCGAAGGCGGAGCGCGTGTGGCCGTTCGGGCCGAAAGCAATTCAAGAATCGTTCGCGGGGGCGGCAGAGGGGAACGGGAAGTGACGGGGGAAGAGCTGATCCTGGGGATCGACTTCGGTGGCACGAAGGTCGCGATCGGGCTGGCCGACAGAGCCGGGAGCCTGCTGGTCACCCGGCGGCTCGACACCGACGCGCACGCGGGCGCCGAACAGGTGGTGACCCGTGCGCTCGCCGCTGCGCGGAAACTGCTGGCCGACGAAGGCGCCACGGACAACCTGGTGGCGATCGGCGTCGTCAGCCCCGGCATCGTGCTGGAGGACCGCATCCTGCTGGCCCCCAACGTGCCGGGCTGGGAGCAACTGCGGCTGCGCGAACTCGTCGCCGACGAGTTCGGCGGCATTCCGATCGAAGTGGGCACCGACGCCAAGGCGGCGGCGCTCGCGGAATGGCGGTGGGGGGCGCTGGCGGACACCGATCCGGCGGTGTTCCTGTCACTGGGGACCGGGATCGCCGCGGCGGTCCTGGTCGGCGGACGGCTGCTGGCCGGCGCCAACGGAGCTGCGGGCGAGATCGGGTACAACCTCCGCTCGCCGCAGGACATCGACGGGTTCGCCAGCGGAGCGGCGCCGCTGGAGGAGGTCGTCGGTGGGCGTGGGCTGGGCGGCCGGGCGAGCGAGTTGCTCGGCCGCCCGGTAACCGCGGGTGAGCTGTTCGGCCTCGCCAGGGAGAACGCGCAGGCCAAGGAACTGGTCCGCGCGGCGCTCGACGAACTGTCGATGCACGTCGCGAACCTCGCCATCGCGCTCGACCCGCGGCGCATCGCCGTCGGCGGGGGACTGGTCCGCTCGGCCGACGTCCTGCTGCCCGCGCTGCGTGAACGGCTGGCGCAGGCCGTGCCGTTCCCGCCGGAGCTGGTGTCGGCGAAGTTCGACCAAGACGCGTCGCTGCTGGGCGCGATCGCGATCGCGCTGGACGCGTAGCGAGATTACCGACCGAAGCCGCCGGGCTTCCGCTAGATCCGATCTAGCGAAAACCCGGCGGCTTTCTCGCGCCTAGGGGGTGAGGCGAGAGGAGGTCGGTCATGAACAAGATGCGAGTCGCGGTGATCATCGGCAGCACTCGGGAAGGGCGAGTGGGGGACGCCGTCGCCAAATGGTTCACCGGCCGTGCGGAACATCGGGACGACCTCGTTATCGACGTCCTCGACCTGATCGACTTCGATCTGCCCGCCGGGCTGCCGGAGCAGGCGACCCCGGACATGAAGCGGTTCGCCGCACGGATCGACGACGCGGAGGCGTTCGTCGTCGTCACTCCCGAGTACAACCGCAGCTTCCCGGCGTCACTCAAACAGGCGATCGACTGCGCCTACGACGAGTGGCGCGTGAAGCCGGTAGGTTTCGTCTCCTACGGCTACCGGTCGCAGGGCCTCTACGCCGTGGAGCAGCTTCGCTCGATCTTCACCGAGCTGCACACCGTGACGATGCGGGACACCGTCGCTTTCAACCTCCTCGACGGCACCTTCGCCCGCGACGGCACCCCCTTCGACGCCGACGGGCAAGGACAGGCCGTGACCACCTTGCTCGACGAACTCGTCTGGTGGGGCCTCGCCCTGCGCGACGCGCGCTCCGCCCGCCCGTACGTCTGCTGAAAAGTTTTCGAAAGGAACAAGGAAAATGAGTGAACTGGCCATCGAAGCCTCGGGGCTGGTCAAGGTGTTCGGGGAGAACCGGGCGGTCGACGGGATCGACCTGAAGGTCCCCGCGGGCACCGTGTACGGCGTCCTCGGACCGAACGGCGCCGGCAAGACCACCGCGGTGAAGATGCTCGCGACCCTGCTCCGCCCCAACGCCGGCGAGGCTCGCGTCTTCGGCAAGGACGTCGTCCGCGAGGCCGACGCGGTCCGGTCCATGGTGAGCCTGACCGGGCAGTACGCCTCGGTCGACGAGGATCTGACCGGGACCGAGAACCTGGTGCTGATCGGCAGGCTGACCGGGCACCGCAAACCGGCCGCGCGGGAGCGGGCGGCGGAACTGCTGGCGGCGTTCGGGCTGACCGAGGCCGCGGGGCGGCAGGTGAAGAACTACTCCGGCGGGATGCGGCGGCGGATCGACATCGCCGCGAGCATCCTCAACACCCCGGACGTGCTCTTCCTCGACGAGCCGACGACCGGGCTCGATCCCCGTAGCCGCAACCAGGTCTGGGACATCGTGCGCGCGATCGTGCAGCACGGCACCACCGTCCTGCTGACCACGCAGTACCTCGACGAGGCCGACCAGCTGGCGTCCCGGATCGCGGTCATCGACCACGGCAAGGTCATCGCCGAAGGAACCAAGGGCCAGCTGAAGGCGTCGGTCGGCGCGGGCGCGGTCCACGTCCGGCTGCGCGAGGCCGACCAGCGACCCGAAGCCGAGGCGCTGCTCGTCCGGATCCTCAAGGCGCAGGTCCAGCTCGAACAGGACCCGCTCGCCCTGACCGCCCGCCTTTCCGGCGACAGCACCGAGAAGAGCGCCGCCGAGCACGCCGCGCGCGCACTGGCCGAACTCGCCCGCGAGGGCATCGTCGTCGACACGTTCTCCCTCGGCCAGCCGAGCCTCGACGAGGTCTTCCTGGCCCTCACCGACCGCACCACCGTTTCCGAGGAGAGTGCAGCTTGAGCACCACAGCCGTCAAAGAGAACGAACCCGTCCTCGCGGCGCCGAAGCCCGAAGACCTCGCCGCCGTCCTGATCGCGAAGAACCGTCCGCAGCGCCCCAGCGCGCTGTCGACTTCGGTCACCTTCGGGTGGCGCGCGATGCTGAAGATCAAGCACGTGCCCGAGCAGCTGTTCGACGTCACGGCCTTCCCGGTCATGATGACGCTGATGTTCACGTACCTCTTCGGCGGCGCGCTGTCCGGCTCGCCGACGGAGTACCTGCAGTTCGTGCTGCCGGGCATCATGGCGAGCAGCATCCTGATGATCACCATGTACACCGGGGTCTCGGTGAACACCGACATCGAGAAGGGCGTGTTCGACCGGTTCCGCACGCTGCCGATCTGGCGGCCGTCGGCGATGGTCGGGTACCTGCTCGGCGACATGCTGCGCTACCTCATCGCGTCGCTGGTGATCCTCGGCGTCGGGCTGATCATGGGCTTCCGTCCCGGCGGCGGGTTCGGCGGCGTGGCCGCCGCGATCCTCCTGCTGCTGGCGTTCTCGTTCGCGTTCTCGTGGATCTGGACGATGTTCGGCCTGCTGCTGCGCAGTGAGAAGTCGGTGATGGGGGTCAGCATGATGGTGCTGTTCCCGCTGACCTTCCTCAGCAACATCTACGTCAACCCGGAGACGATGCCGGGCTGGTTGCAGTCCTTCGTGAACATCAACCCGGTGACCCACGTGGTCGCGGCGGTCCGGTCGATGATGGACGGCAACTGGGACGGCGGCGAGATCACCTGGGTGCTGATCGCGGGCGGGGTCATCCTCGCGATCTTCGGAACACTGACGATGCGCCTCTACAACCGTAAGTGAATTGGGGGTGACCAGGTCCCCTGGCGGCTCACAGCCGCCAGGGGACTTTGTCGTCCGGCGCGTAGCGGCACGAAGACCCGGTGGTGACCGACGCACGCAGGTGCGCGGCCAGCGCCGGGTGCTGGTCGTCGAGTTTGCGGAGGGTGTCCCGGATCCGGGCGGTCACCGTCTTGCGGGCGCGTTCGGCTTCGTCGCCGAGCCGCCGGGTCCGGCCGCCGAGCCCGGCGGCGGACCGCAGTTCCGCCAGCAGCGCGTCCCGCTCACGGTCCAAAGCCGCGGCGCGGGCGTCTTGCCCCAGCTCGCTCGCGGAGTCGATCAACTCGTCGAGTTCGTCCAGCCGCGCGCGATACCGCGCCTTCGCTTCGTCGTCCAGGACGGCGTCGCCGCCGAGGCTCTTGGCGGCGACGACCACTTCGCCGCCCTCGGGATCGAGCAGTCGCACGGCCGTCACCTCCGAACCCGGCCTGCCGAGCAGGAAATGCAGATCCCGCAAGCCTTTCGAGTCCGGGAGATGTGCGGTGACGCCGTCGAAACGCAGTGTCCACACGGCTTCGTCGCGGCGGAACTCGGCGAGCGGGATGGCCGGGGCCCGCGTGCGAGCCCGCAGTTCGGCGACCCTGGCGACGACCTGCCGCATGCCGATCGCGGCGGCCTCTCTGTCCACTTCGGACAGCAGCGCCGCCGCGGCGGCCGCGTCCCCTTCGAGATCGCGGCCGAGCAAGGTCTTCGCCAGCCAGGACTTGGCCTCGATCGACCAGACCGTGGCCCTCAGCCGGTCCGCGGAGAGCGCGGCGTCACGCAGCCTGGCGACCGCGTCGTTCCAGCGTTCCTGTGCCAGATCGAGCCTGCCGAGCCAGAGGACGACCGGGCCGGAGATCTCACAGCCGTACAGGGAAACCAGCCATTCCCCGCTGTAGGGAGCGAGAAGCGTGCGGGCCGCTTCACACCGTTCGGGATCGCGCGAGATCGCCGCCGTATGCGCCTGGCAGCGCAACCACAGCGCTTCCAGATCGCGAGGGTACGGTTTCGCGTCGGCGGCGAGATCGGTGAGCCGCACGGCTTCCGCGACGTCCTCCCGCTGGGCGGCGGTGATCGCCTCCAGCAGCCGGCCGTAGGCGTATCCGTCACGGTAGATCTCGCGGTGCAATCCGGCGAGATCGTCGAAGCGGCCTTCCATGCACCATCGTGTCCACCGCTGTAGCTGGTTCAGATCGCCGAAATGGGGATGTTCGTCTCCCTCGTGTCTCGAGATCACCTGCTGGATGAACGCCTCGGCTTCGGCGAACCGGCCCTGGAGCGTGGCGATGATGCTCTGGTCGATCCGGGAGGCCAGCTGTGAACTCGGTGCCCGGCCGGTGCTCGCCAGGGCGACGAACTCCTGGTACTGCTCGAAATACCGGGGATCGCCCCGTTCGAGCAGCGCCACCCATTTGAACGACGCCGCGTAGTGCTCCAGTTCCGGGTTCGACGTCCGGCGGCCGACGACGACCAGTTCGTCGGTGAGCCGCTCCCGTTCCGCGGCGCTGCCCGGCCCCCAGATCGCGTCGTGCCGGGCCCACAAACCGAACAGCAGCGCGGAATCGTCCTGATCGTCGCGGGCGGTCATCATCATGCGCGCGGTCAGTTCCTGCGTCATCTCCTGCACGGTGAGTTCCTGACCGGGCTCGCGGCCGCAGAGCCGTTTGTGCGCTTCGGTGAGCACCAGGACGGTCTCGTCGACCCGCAGGCCCTTGTGATCGGCGCGGATCAGAGTCAGCGCGAGCCGGGCGAGGAGATCGTCGTCGTCGAGTTCGCGGATGAGCGCGGAGACCTCGTCGAGGACCTGCCTGCCCTCGTCGGTTTCGTGATGGCGGGTCAGATGCGCGCCCAGTTCGAGCGCGATGACCGCCCGCCGCCGTCGATCCTCGGCGACCTCCATCGCCCGCCGGTAGTGCGTGGCCGCCTCCTCGGCCGCCATCCGGCCGGTGGCGTCGATCGCCGCGGCCAGCAACAGTTCGACGGCCTGATTCGGATCGAGCTCCCGGCCGGCGAGCAAGGCGTGCCGGGCCAGGTCCGCGGGGAAGATCCGGTCCGGTGACTTCGGCATCTCTCGGACCGCCGCGACGACCGCGGCGTGCAGTTTCCGCCGCTCCGCTTCGGACAGGCTCGCGTACAGCGTCTCGCGGACGAGGTCGTGGGCGAACGCGAACCGGCCCTGCCCCTGCACCACGACCAGCCGGGCCGCGACGGCCTGGTCCAGCAGTCTGTCCACTTGCGGCACGGGCGCCGTCGCCACCCCGGCGAGCAGACGGCGGTGGAATTCCCTGCCGAGCACGGACGCGGTGGTCAGCAGATCGAGAACAGGTTGGGGGAGCAGGGAAAGCCGTCGTTGCAGGGCGTCGGCGACGCCGGGTGCGATCGTCTCGGCGGATCCGCCGCTGTGCCACAGCCGCGCGGTCTGCTCGACGAAGAACGGGTTGCCGCCGGTGCGGCGATGGACTTCGGTGACCAGGGCGCCGCCCGGTTCCGCCCCCGCCGTCCTGGCCATGAGCGCGCCGACCTCGCTCGGTTCGAGGCCGGTGAGCGTGACCGAAGTGGCCTTCGCGAGTAGCGGCAGCATCAGCGAGCGGAGCGGGTGGCCCGCCGTCTCGACCTCGACGTCCCGGTACGTGCCGATCAGCAGCAGCCGTTCGAACCAGGTGTGCTGCGCCGCGAACTCGAGCAGCCGCAGCGACGCGGCGTCGGCCCAGTGCAGGTCGTCGAGCACCACCACGACCGGTCGTTCCTGGGACGCGGCCACGAGCGCGCTCGTCACCGCGTCGTAGAGCCGGAACCCGTCGGCGGCGCCGTCGCCGCGGGCCTCGCCGAGCAGGACGTCCAGTTCGCTGTCCGCCATCGCGGCCCACCGGCCTGGCTCGACCGAGCGCCGCAGCCCGCGGATCACCTGCGTCCACGGCCAGTAGCCCGGCGCGCTGGCGGAGTCCCAGCAGGACCCGTTGAGCACCAGGGCACCGAGGCGCTTGGCCTCGTCGGCGGCGCCGGTGACGAGTGTGGTCTTGCCGATCCCGGCCTCGCCGGTGACCAGCACCAGCCCGCCGTGGCTTTCGGCGGCACGGGCGATCTCCGCACGGAGCACACCCGCGGGATGGTCGCGTCCGATGAGTGAGGCTGGCATGTCCGAATCCTCCCAGTAAGGTCCGACAATCTCACGACGCCGGCCGCCTGTCGGGTGTTACCGCCGGTTCGTCGTGACCGACGGTGACCGACGTCTCCCACCCGCTGGGAACCGTGCCCGGCCCGAATCCGACCTTCTGGCCGTGACGAATCGAGTGGGACGACGGGTGAACGGCCGTCGAAATTCTTGCCCCGCCGGGCGGACGCGACCTGTTGTGCCAGGTCAGGTGCTACGTGGCTGGAGTAGGGTGCAGGGCATGGGGAGCATTCGCTCGCGCGTGCTGGCATGGATCGGCCGCCGCTACCTCGCGCGACAGCAGAAGAACGGTTTCGACCTGTCCAAGATGTCCATCATCCCGGACAACCTCCTGACACCGCTCAAACGCGACGGTCTCGACCCGGTCGCCGAGCTGGGCCGGACCCGCGCCGAGGAACCGATCAGCAAGCTGGACCTGCCGTTCGGGATGAACGGCTGGCTGGTCACCGGCTACGACGAGGCCAAGGCCGTACTCGGCAAGGTGAGCGAGTTCAGCAGCGACTTCACGAACCTGGTCGGGAGCGCGGGCGTGACCGAGGACCAGAACCCCGGCGGGCTCGGCTTCGCCGATCCGCCGGTGCACACGAGGTTGCGGCGCCTGCTCACGCCGGAGTTCACCATGCGGCGCCTGTCGCGCCTGACGCCGCGGATCGACGAGATCGTCGCCGACCAGCTCGACGCGATGGAGAAGGCGGATGGTCCGGTCGACCTGTGGGAGGCCTTCGCGCTGCCGATCCCGTCACTGACGATCTGCGAGCTGCTCGGCGTCCCGTACGAGGACCGCGACGACTTCCAGCGGCTGAGCACCGCGCGGTTCGATCTCTTCGGCGGCGCGAGCGCGTCACTCGGTGCGATGACCGAGTCACTGTCCTATCTGGACGACATCGTCAAGAAACAGCGTGAGAACCCGGGCGACGGCCTGCTCGGCATGCTCATCAAGGAGCACGGCGACGAGATCGACGACCGCGAACTGGCAGGCCTCGCCGACGGTGTGCTCACCGGCGGCCTGGAGACCACGGCGAGCATGCTCGCGCTCGGCGCGCTCGTGTTGCTCAAGGACCGTTCGCTGTTCGAGACCGTCCGCGGCGACGACGAGGCAGTCCACAAGTTCGTCGAGGAACTGCTGCGGTACCTGACCGTCGTGCAGATGGCCTTCCCGCGCTTCGCCAAGGAGGACATGGAGATCGCGGGCGTCCAGATCGCGAAGGGCGACATCGTGCTGGTCTCGCTCAGCGTCGCGAACCGGGACGGCGTCCTCGGCGAGGATATGGAGAAGTTCGACGCGACCCGAGAGCCGACGTCGCACCTCGCCTTCGGCTGGGGCATCCACCGGTGCATCGGTGCCGAACTGGCCAGGATGGAACTGCGCACCGCGTATCCCGCGCTGATACGCAGGTTCCCGGAGATGCGGCTGGCGATCGAAGCGGACGCGGTGGACTTCCGGAAGGTCTCGATCGTCTACGGCGTCGACGCGCTGCCCGTGCTGCTGGACTGAGTTTCAGGCGACTCCTCTCGGCCGGAACTGGATGCTGATCCTGGGCCCGACCGGTTTGGCGGTCTTGGGGACGGCGTGTTCCCAGGTCCGCTGGCAGCTGCCGCCCATGACGATCAGGTCGCCGTGGCCGAGGGCGTGCCGGATCGTCGTCTCACCCCCGCCACGTGGCCGCAGCGCCAGCTGCCGGGCGGCGCCGACCGAGACGATCGCGACCATGGTGTCCTCGGTGCGGGAGCGGCCGGTGTCGTCGCCGTGCCAGGCGACGCTGTCGCGCCCGTCCCGGTAGAAGCACAGACCGGAGGTCACGAACGGCTCGCCGAGTTCGTCCGCGTAGTGCGCCGACAGGGTCTCCCGCGCTTCGGTGAGGATCGGATGGGGGAGCGGCATGCCCTCGCGGTAGTAGCTCAACAGCCGGGGCACGGCGACGACGCGGTCGTACATCTGCCGCCGTTCCGCCTGCCACGGCACGTCTTCGGCGAGGCGCGTGAACAGTTCGTCCGCGCCGGTGAGCCACCCCGGGAGCACGTCGATCCAGGCACCACGGGTCAGCTCGGTGCGCCGGAGCGCGCCGAGCGAGCCGAGCGAGCCGAGCCCGAGGGCGGCGCACTCGTCGAAGAGCGAGGCTTGAAGCGCGGGGGTCATGGCAACCGAACCTACCCCGAATGGCGGCAATTGTCGAACGCATGTTCGAGCGTGAGACTCAGTGCGGCGTGACCGCCTCGCGCAGTTCGGCGGCGGCCTGGGCGATGAGCTCGGACAAGGTCGCGTCCGGGGCGGTCAGCCAGTGGGACGTGGCGCGCCGGGAGATCGCGATCGCCACGTCGATGATCAAGCGTGCCTCGCTGGGCTCGACGCCGCGATGCCCGAGTGCCCGCGTCAGTGCGCCGCCGATGTCGGCGAGCTTGATCAGGTCGCGTTCGGCCAGTGCCGGGCTGGCGGCGATCACCCCGACGCGGCGCAGCAGGAACTCGCGCGAGCGAAAGACCTCGTCGGCGGTCCCCAGCGCGGTCAGCAGCGCCTCGAACGGCATGAGGTCCGGGGCGGCCGCCTCGACCTTGGCGACGAGGTGGGCCTCGAGCTCGTTGCCGGCGAAAAGGACTTCTCGCTTGTCGGGGAAGTAGCGGTAGAAGGAGCGCTCGGTCAGACCGGCGGTACGCGCGATCTGCGCGACCGTGGTGCGCTCGAACCCCTGTGTCTCGAACAGCTCGAGCGCCGCGCGCTCGAGACGGCCCTGCGCGTCGGACTCCCATCTAGGCATGGTCACCAGGATGACAGCAGAGGCTGTCGTCGTCCTGCTAGGGTCGATGACAACAGATGCTGTCATCACTTGGGAGATCGTCATGAAGGCTCTACAGTTCGACCGATTCGGTTCCCCTGACGTGATCGTGCTCCGTGACGTCCCGAAGCCGGAGCCGGGACCAGGCCAGATCCGGATCGCCGTGCGGGCGTGCGGTCTGAACCCCGGCGACTGGGCGGTGGTCGACGGCCTCCTCGCCGACCGGTTGCCGCCACTGCCGCGTGGGCTCGGGCTCGAGGTCGCGGGCACCGTCGACGCGCTCGGCGAGGGCGTCACCGGCGTCGAGATCGGCGACGGCGTGTTCGGTCCGGCGACCTTCGACGGCCCGACGGCCGGGGCCGCCGAGTACGCGCTGATGACGGCCTGGGCACGCATTCCCGAGGGCGTCACCGCCGAGCAGGCCGCCGCGCTGCCGATGGCGGCCGAGACGGCGTGGCACGCGCTCGACGACCTCGGCGTCCAGCCGGGTGAGTTGCTGCTCGTCCACGGCGCGGGTTCCACCGTTGGCGAGGCGGCGGTGCGCCTCGCGCTGCACCGGGGTATCCGGGTGATCGCCACCGCGGGGCCGGCGCGGGCCGCCGTCCTGGAAGAGATCGGCGCCCAGGTGACCGGCTACGGCGACGGCATGGCCGACCGTGTCGCCGCTCTGGCCGCGGGGCGCGTCGACCGTGCCCTGGACACGGCCCCGACCGGCGGCCGGCTCGACCGCGCCGACCAGGCAAGCCCGGCCGGTGGCTCGCTGCCGACCCTGATCGAGCTGACCGGGGACCCCGACCGCGTCCTCACCGTCTCCGACTTCGCCGCCGCGACCGAGCTGGGTGCCCGGATCACGCGCATCGAAATGCGCTACGACCGGCTGGACGAGTTCGCCCGGCTGGCAGGCGAAGGCGTCCTGGCCGTATCGGTCGCCCGCACCTTCACCCTCGACCAGATCCACGAGGCAGCCAAGCTCAGCCAGTCCCGCCGTCCCGGCGGCAAGCTCACGCTCGTCCTGTGATCGCATCACGCGGTAAATGACCTGCGTCGTCCGGCGAGGCCCGGCACGATGGGCAGCATGATCGACACAGTCAAGTCCGCGGACGGAACGCCGATCGCGCTCGAACGGCGCGGAGCTGGTCCGGCGGTCGTCGTCGTGGCGGGTGCGGCCAACGACCGGCACGGCGACGAACCGCTGGTCGCCGAGCTGACAGCCGAGTTCTCCGTGGTGACCTACGACCGCCGGGGACGGGGTGACAGCGGCGACACCGGGCCGTACGCGGTCGAGCGCGAGATCGAAGACCTCGCCGCGGTGATCGCCTCGCTCGGTGAGCCGGTGATCGTGCACGGCATCTCCTCCGGTGGCGCGCTGGCCCTCCTCGCCGCCGCCGCCGGAGTGCCGATGGCGCGGCTGTCGGTCTTCGAGCCGCCGTATCGCGGCGAAGCGGAAGAAGTCCCCGAGGGGTACGCCGACGAGATGCGCGACCTGGTCGCCGCGGGCCGGTGGGACGACGCCGTCGCACTGTTCATGACGTCGGCCGTCGGCTCGCCGTCGGAGGCCGTCGCCGAGGCCAAGGCGACGCCGATGTGGGCCGAACTCCGCTCGTTCGCGCCGACGCTGGTCTACGACGCCAGGGTGATGGGTACTTCGAAGGTGCCGGACGGTCTGGCGTCGATCGCGGCGCCGGTCCTCGTGGTGAATAGCAACGGTAGTACCGACTGGCTGAAGGCCGCCGCCCACGCCGCCACGAAGGCGATCCCGGAGGCGAGGCACGTGGAACTGGACGGCGAGTTCCACAGTGTCCCGCCGGAACGGCTCGTTCCGGAACTCAGCGCGTTCTACCGGGATCCTCGGTGAGCCGCAGGTAAGCCGCGCCGCGTGGGGAGATCCGGTAGCCGGTTTCGAGGCTGAGCGTCAAACCGAGATCCTTGAGTTTGCGGATGTCGATCTTCAACGGTTCCTTTTCGCGGCCGAGTAGGTCGGCCAGTTCCTGCGCGCCGCGGCCGGGGTTGTCGGCGATGAGTCGTAAGGTCTCGCGGGTCCACGAGCGGTGTCTGTCCATCTTGGACAAACGTTCGCGGAGGGCGTTGATGTCCTTTTCGGACAGTTCGGTATCCGCACTGAGCGCGTGCCGGGGATCGGGTCCGAGATAGCGCAGGCGGATGCGGTACACCGGGGCGTCCGCCGGGCCACGCAGTATCCCGCGGACCGCGTTCGCCGACTCCGCTCCTGAGCGGCGAGCGTCGGCGTCGGTGATGGCGGCGGGGTCGACGATCTCGACCGAGCCGACCTCGATCACCCCGGCTCCGGTGCGCATCGTGTCGCCCTGGCGGACGTTGGGTTTCGCCCAGCGCCGGAAGGCCAGGTCGATCGTCCCGGCCGCCAGTCCTTCGAGGACCGTCATGGAGAGGATCACCGTCGTTACCCAATCAGCGGGACGCCGGAGCGTCAACATCTTGTCCGATGACGGTTCGTGCTCGTACAGTCGCAGCCTGGTCCTGGTCTGGACCACCGCCGCCCTGAGTGTGCAGGAGGCAGGATGCGGAGACGACTTCGGACCGCCGGCGTGGTCGCGGCGGCCGCCCTCGGCCTGGTGGCGTCGGTGATACCGGCGAGCGCCCAGGTCGGAACCGGGCCGTGGACGGCGGAGAACCCCTCGTTCAACGTCCAGGAACGCGGATGCGGCAATGTCGACGGGCTCAACTTCGAGCTGACCTGTTCCACCGGGAGCGGAGACCAGCGCGCGGAGCGGCGGTACGTGACCTACACCGGCGGGACCCGGCAGTTCGAGGGCTCGTTCCGGATCACCAGCATGGCGGGCACCCGGATCAGCCTGAAACAGACCTTCCGCGACGCGCCGACCGCCGGACCGTACGTCATGCTCGCGGTCGAACGCGGCGGGCGGCTCTACGCGGTCCACGGCGGGGAGACCCTCGGCAGCGGGGCGACGGTCGGGACGTCGGTGCGGGTCAACACCGTGCACCAAGTCGGGAGTACGCACAAGGTGTACATCAACGGTTCGCTGAAGCAGACCGTGAGCAGCAGTAGTGGCAGCTACTACGACAAGTTCGGAGCCTATCGGACGGCCAGTGGCGCGGGGCCGGTCAAGGTGACTTGGAGCGGGGTCAAGTTCTGGCGGAAGTGAGCCGGGGTCGTGTCGTGAGTGGCGATTCGGGTTTGGGTCATCATGTACTTCAGGTGAGCAAGGCTGCGCCGGAAAGCGTGGGTCGGTGCCGGCACCGGGCCGCGTCCCTCACTGTGTGGATTTTGGGACGTTAGACCTGGATCCACCGGTGTGATGTGGGTGTTTGGGGTGTGTCCGGGTACGCAAATGCCCTCTGGCTTGGGATGATTGTTCTTGCGACGGAACAAAAACCACTGAGCGAGAGGGCATCTGCTGGATGCG
>NZ_JADNQM010000119.1:0-569 GCF_046269425.1 Amycolatopsis sp. cmx-11-12
TATATATTATACGTATAGATTTTAATTATTATATTATATAATAATAGTGTAAGATATAGACGATTTAGAATTATATATTGTTATATATTTTAATTAAGGTTATTTGATTTAAACGTAGAGTTATTTCATGTTATTTTTAATAATGGTATGTGTGGGTAATATAGATGTAAATTTAAGGGGTTATTTTAAGTTTTTTAAGTAATAGTGGTAGGTAATTTAGTTGTAAATTAGGGGGTTATTTTAAATATTGTTTATAATGGTATAAGTGGGTAATTTTGATGAAGATTAGGGGGTTAGTTTAGTTTATTTTATATGACGGCAGAGGTGGGTAATTTATATATAGATTTAGGGGGTTAAGGTTATTTTTATAATGATATAGGTGGGTAATTTTTTAGAAAATATAATAGATTAATGGTTATGATTATTGGAGTTTATAAGATTGGTGTTTGATGTCTTTATTTTTTATGAGAATTTGTTTTTTTTTTCTAGTTTGTTTTGTGGGAATTAATGCGGAGATTATATTGTTATAAAATTATTATTATAAGTTATTTTTTATTTGTCAAATATTT
>NZ_JADNQM010000120.1:0-562 GCF_046269425.1 Amycolatopsis sp. cmx-11-12
GCGAGGAACCATCGGCGCGGCTATCGCCTACACCGAAGACGCCGACGCCTGGTCCTTCACCACCGTGCTCCGGCGCAAGGGTGACGACTTCGTCCTGTCCGGCCACAAAACCTATGTGACCGCCGGAATCATGAGCGACGTCTTCCTCGTCTATCCCCTCGACGAAACCGGGGACATGGTGGCGTGCCTAGTGGAACGCGACGACCCCGGCGTGACCGTGACCCCGGCGGCACCCCTCGGCATGCGGACCGCAGGCGCTGCATCGCTCACCTTCGAGGATGTACCGCTGACCGCGGAACGCATACTCGAGCCGAGCGACGGGCTCACTCACGCGCAACGGTTCCTGAGCCATCAACGGCTGTGGATCACCTGCGCTCCGCTCGGACGCGCGCAGCGAGTCCTGGAAGACTGCGCGACCTGGCTGTCGAGCAGTACCCGATACGGCGAACCGGTCGCCGGTCTGAAGAACGTCGAAGCGACACTCGGGCGGATGTACGTGGCGATCGAATCCGCCCGGTCCATGCTGTACCGCGCTCTCACCCACGTCGGAGCAGGACGCGCC
>NZ_JADNQM010000121.1:0-558 GCF_046269425.1 Amycolatopsis sp. cmx-11-12
CGGACCGTCGTCTGTGGTGTGTCAGGCGGCTTGTTGTAGTTCGCGGAGTCTTTCAGACTCGACCGGGGTGAGGTATCCGACTTTGGGATGGCGGCGTTGCCGGCTGTGGAATATCTCGAGGTCCCGGACGATCTCGCTGGCCAGTTCGGTCCTCGTTTTCCACTCCTGGCGGTCGAGAAGTTCGGTCCGCATCGTCGACCAGAACGACTCCATCACCGCGTAGCCGTAGCCGCCACCGACAGTCCCCAGCGAGGACATCAGCCCGGCCGCCTTGACTCGGTCCGTGAAGGCCCACGACGTGAACTACACTCCGCAGTCGAAGTGAAAACCGTGCCAAGGTCAGGATTCCAGTTACAGATTGCCATCCCCACGGCGTTCACAACGAACATGGTGTTCTGGCTGTTATCGATGGGACCAGCCCACGATCTTGCGACTGGAACGCGTCCAACACCACGCATCGTCTAGCGTTTACCCAAGTGGGATGCTCGATGATGTCGCACATCCACAGCAAATTGAGTTGGGTGCGCAAGAAATTCGGGTGCACAGATCCTCACTGCG
>NZ_JADNQM010000122.1:0-558 GCF_046269425.1 Amycolatopsis sp. cmx-11-12
CTTTTACTAATAATTTTAATAAATATAAATATATCTACTTAATAAAACACAAATTTAAAACCTTTAAAAAATTCAAAAAATTTCATAATAAAATTAAAAATCAACATAACAAAAAAATTAAAACCTTACGATCTAATCGTAAAAACGAATATTTGAACCACAAATTTAACAATCATCTAAAAAATTACGAAATTATTCCACAACTTACGCCGCTTAAAACACCCCAGAAAAACGGTATATCCGAACGACGTAATCGAACTTTATTAAACATAATTCGATCAATAATGAACCAGTCGAACCTACCGTTATCATTTTAAGAATACGCTCTAAAAACAGCAGCTTTCACACTTAATAAAATACCATCTAAATCCGTAATTAAAACACCATATAAAATATAAACTGAAAAAATTCCTAATTTATCTTTTCTAAAAATTTAAAAATATAAAATATTTATCAAACGACTTCAGTCGAACAAAATCACACCCAAATCGGATAAATACATTTTCGTAAAATATCCAAAAAAAACTTTAAAATATTATTTCTACAACCGATCAGAAA
>NZ_JADNQM010000123.1:0-551 GCF_046269425.1 Amycolatopsis sp. cmx-11-12
CTGTCCTATCCCGGCCGTGTCGATGTGTCGCTGCACATCGAACCGATCGATCCCGTCACCGCCGCCAACCGGCTCAAGCGCCAGCTGTCCAAGCTGGAGTCAGGGCGGCGACACACCTCGGACAAGGGACGGTTGGTGGACCCGATGGTCGAGGCCGCCACCGAGGACGCCTACGACCTCTCGGCCCGCGTCGCCCGCGGCGAAGGCAAGTTGTACCGGCTCGGCCTGTATCTGACCGTGCACGCCAGCAGCGAAGCGAATCTCACCGAACAGGTCGCCGCAGTGCGGGCGCTCGCGGCGTCGTTGCTGATGAACGCTCAGCCGACCACCTACCGGTCGTTGCAGGGCTGGGTGTCCACCCTGCCGCTGGCGCTGGATCTCATCGGCATGCGCCGCACCTTCGACACCAGCGCTCTGGCAGCCGCGTTCCCCTTCACCTCACCGGACCTTCCACCAGCAGACCCGACCAGTGTCGCCGCACCGGCCGGTGTGTTGTACGGGTTCAACGTCGGATCACAGGGTTTAGTGCACTGGGACCGCTTTTCCGCCGA
>NZ_JADNQM010000124.1:0-541 GCF_046269425.1 Amycolatopsis sp. cmx-11-12
CAATCTAAGCTGGCGTGGCATGACCTAGCGGAAGGCACTATCGATGGCACAAAAGGTATCCGTCCAGATCGTCGACGACATCGACGGTGGCGAAGCCACCCAGACCGTGCCCTTCGCGCTCGACGGCGTCACGTACGAGATCGACCTCTCCGACGACAACGCCGGCGCCCTGCGCGAAGAGCTCGAGCGCTTCATCGACGCCAGCAGGCGAGTCGGCGGACGCAAGGTGAAGGTCGCAACCGGACAGTCCACCGTGGTCGGTGGTACGGCCAAGCCGACCGACCGCGAGCGCAACCAGCAGGTCCGCGCCTGGGCATCGGCCAACGGCTACGCGATCGCCGAACGCGGTCGCATTCCCAACGAGATCTACGAAGCGTTCGACAACGCCGAATCGGCCCCCGAGCCGGTCGCCGAAGAGGCTCCCGCCAAGCGCAAGCGCGCACCGCGGAAGAAGTCCTGAACCACCCCCGATCGCGCCCTTGACGTCCCTTTCCCTGGACGTCAAGGGCGCATCACCCTAAGCGGCCCTTATCTCCACACC
>NZ_JADNQM010000125.1:0-529 GCF_046269425.1 Amycolatopsis sp. cmx-11-12
CCGCCGAAGTCCCCGCCCCGTCGAGGTGAAAAGTCATGACCCAGCCTGTGCGCATACCGTCTGATGTCGATCGCGAAGATCGCGTTCTGGCCAATCTCACCGCCCGGCAGCTGGCGATCCTCGCGGTGACCGGGATCGTGCTCTACGGCGCCTGGACCCTGGCCCGCAATGCAGTACCTCTACCGATCCTCCTGATCGTCGCGATCCCGATCGGGGTCACTGCGGCGGTGCTGGCGTTGGGCCAGCGCGACGGCATGAGCCTGGACCGGCTCCTGCTCGCAGCCATCCGCCAGCGGCTGCAACCCCGCCATCGAGTGGCCGCACCCGAAGGCGTGCAGGCCGCCCCGGAGTGGCTGACCAACAGCATCACCGCGACCGATGCCAGCGGTGCGGCGGGCGAGTCGGAGGTATCTCCGGCGGCGCTGAGGCTGCCCGCGGAAGGAGTCACCGAAGCCGGAGTCGTCGACCTCGGCACGGACGGGGTCGCCATGGTCGCGGTGGCCAGCACGGTGAATTTCGCGCTCCGCAC
>NZ_JADNQM010000126.1:0-528 GCF_046269425.1 Amycolatopsis sp. cmx-11-12
CATCACTATATACGAATTCCAACACATCTCCCGCTCTCTCAGAACATCCTGTAAAAACCGTCTTAATCATCTTCCCTAACAAACAAACCTCGCATATCTCGTATAATTCAAAATCAAACGAAATTAAAAATCCATCAGAATAAAACTTCTTCATACGCTTTTCACTTATATAACCCAAACGACAATACCACAAATAAATAAAACTCAAATCATTAAACCGAAACCTTTTAACACTTACATTACAGACAGATAAACCATCAAAATTTAAAACAAACAATCCATTCACAATAAATACAAAAACCATAAACATATTATTCTTAAAAATCACACAACCATTATTTTCACTCGCAAATAAATAACCATCCTTCATCAAACATAAAAAAAATAAAATATTTCGACTTAAACTAAAAACAAAATAACAATTATTCAACTCCATAATAAATCCTAACGAAAAATAAAATTACATCATTCCGACGATCAACGCAGCAACTCTTACATTATTACCCACGCAAAAATCAACTTCTCCTC
>NZ_JADNQM010000127.1:0-520 GCF_046269425.1 Amycolatopsis sp. cmx-11-12
CTATACCTCACGAACGTTACAACCTCATAAACTAAACTACCCAACCCATAACCTTAAACTAACGACAATAATACATACCTTAAAAATATAAAAACACTACCTGATAAAAACCCACTGCAACATCTACACCGACCACAAAAACCTCAAATACATCTTCACTCAAACCGACCTTAACATACGCCAAAAAAAATAATTAAAATTAATAAAAAACTATAACTTAAAAATACACTATCACCCCGGCAAAACCAATATAATAACCAATACTCTTAACCGTAAAACCTTTTACAACTGCTTATCGACAACAACCTTCACCGAAACTTTATATCATAAAATAAAAAAACTCAGTTTAAAAATTATTCCCCATAAAACCCTCAGCCACATCACCCTTAACTCAGTTTTAAAAAACCAAATCCGATCAGCACAAATAAAAAATACGGAAATAAAACGAATCATCAGAAAAATCTCAGTAAAAAATAAAAAATATAAACAATTCCGGCAGAACAAAACTGAAAACGTACAT
>NZ_JADNQM010000128.1:0-517 GCF_046269425.1 Amycolatopsis sp. cmx-11-12
CGATCCGGCAGTATGAGATGATCGCATCCAGCAGATGCCCTCTCGCTCAGTGGTTTTGTTCCGTCGCAAGAACAATCATCCCAAGCCAGAGGGCATTTGCGTACCCGGACACACCCCAAACACCCACATCACACCGGTGGATCCAGGTTGAGTGTCCCCGATTCTCCGTTGATCAAGGTCCGAGACCATTGTGGCTTCGTGACGATGTAGGAATCAGGAGACTGAACGTCCCAATTCCTACATCGTCAGCCGCTCCTGTAGGTCCTGGGTAGGTAGGCAAATACAGGTCCGCCCTAGCCCGAATCACGACTCACGACCACCCCGACCCTGCACTGTCGGTCTTTGGGCATGCCGAGGGGCCCGTCGCCGGTGTGGCTGGCGGGCTCCTCGGGTCAGAGTCAGGCGGGGAGGGTGTTGCGCCGGGTTCTTCGTAACGGATCCAGGTACTGGGGCGGGATGAATTCCGGCAGCCCGTCGGCCGCCATGCGGACTTCCCAGTCGCCGTGGTGGATCAGCC